>CAYQVA010000158.1:0-4426 GCA_964420815.1 uncultured Anaerolineae bacterium | reverse complement strand
ATGTTTGCGTTGGTCAAGAGGATAGTGGTGTGCCTGATGATGGCCCTGGTCATCGGCCGCTTCCTTGCCGTGGGGCTGATGGAGGTGAGGGCGAACTGGAACTCCAGCACCTACGACCAGCGCTCCTACCTGCGGCTGGGGTTGAAGATAAGGGAACGCAAAGCCCTGACGGATGGCAACAGGCATCCCCTCTATCCGGCCCTGCTCTCCCCCTTCGCTGAGAGGGAATGGGCATATTTCACTAAGGCGAAGCTGCTTAGCCTGACGATAGGGGCGATGGCCTTGGTCACCGTCTTCGCCTTATCCAGACACCTGTATAACGATGATGTAGCGCTCCTGACCGCCTTCCTCCTCAGCATCAACCAGGAATTCATACGCGAATCCTCGCGGGCGATATGCGAGTCACTGTTCGTCCTGTTGTTCTTCGCTAGCTGGTATTATACGGTCAGGGGCTTCTCACAGTGGCGTTGTTGGATGGTAGCCGGCCTCTGCGCCGGCCTGGCTTACCTGACTAAGGGGACCGGACAACTGCTCCTGCTCTCTTTTGTCCTCTCGGCGATGATCATATACAAGACGAAGACCCTGAAAGAGAAGGGGATAATCGTTTATCTCCTGTTCTATCTGATAGCCGCCTCCGTCCTTTTGGCCTATAACTACAGGAGGTATGGGAATCCGCTCTATAATTACACCATAACCCATGCTCTGTGGTTCGATAGCTGGGAGGATAAATACGCGAGCGGAAGAGACCTCCCCACCGCCTTCATGTATATCAGGACCCATACGATAGGGGACATCTTAACCAGGCAGTGGGAAGGGATGAAGAAGATGGTCCCCATCCTTGGGCGATCGCTGATCCCCGCGGGGTGGGAAGCGATATACGGCTTCCTCGGCTCGCCTTATGGCCTGCTGGTTGGTATGGGAGTCGTAGTCGCTTTAGTCGCTCTTAGAAAAGATCTCGCTGTGTTCTATGGGGCGAACAGGGAGAAGGTCATATTCACCGCGGTGCTGTTTGCCCTTTTCTACCTCCTATTCGCCTGGTATGCCCAGGTTTACGTGGCACCCAGGTTCACGGTCCCCCTGGCCCCGATGGTATACCTCTTCGTCGCAGAACTCATACGGAGGCTCGGCCGAGCCCTCTCAAGCCGGTTTATCTCGCTTGGGAACGGCAAGGTCAAGACGATCACCTTGATAAGCTACGTGGCCTTCTATGCCTTTCTAGCCTGCTGGGCGTCCCTGACCGGCGCGGAGGCTGCCAAGCACATCCTAGACGACCCCTTCGAGGCGGACCGCTTGCGAAACGCCGACAGGGAGGAAGTACTTCTGTGGCTGGAGAGGGAGGTGGGGAAGGATACGCCGATCATCTGGGGGCCAAGCTATAGCCTTCCAAACTGGAGATATGAGGATAAACTTACCCTTAAGGAGATCCCTTCCAATCTGGTGACATGGGAGGCCTTCGCTGACTATCTCGATGCAAAGGGGGTTGGATATGTCCTCCTCGATTGGGAGACCTTCTGGAGGAGGGAAGCTCTCCTCGCGCAATACTTCGCCAGGGAGGGAGCGAAAATCTCCTTCCAATCCCTGCCGCCCGGCTGGGCGCTGGCCTACGCTCATAAGGGCTTACCCTGCGAGTGGTGTGTATTCGAGTTGTTTGAACCCATTGCGTATCCCTTGCAGGTGAACCTGGGCGACCGGGTAAGGCTTTTAGGGTATGACCTGGATCGTAGCACGGTCGAGCCAGGGAGCACAATACACCTGACTCTTTATTGGCAGGCCCTGAGAGAGATGGACAAGGATTACACCGTTTTTACCCACCTGCTGGGCAGGGATAATCTGATCTGGGGGCAGATGGATGGCCAACCCTTGGGCGGTCTAGTGCCCACCAGCGCCTGGTTTGTGGGGATGATCATCGCCGACCGCTACGACATCGTCGTCGCCCCCGACGCCCCGCCAGGGGAATATCAGATCGAGGTGGGGATGTACCTGCTGGAGACAATGGAGCGATTGGCGGCCGTGGACGCGGAGGGGCGACGCCTGGTGGATGATCGCGTGTTGCTAGCGCCCACCATCGCTATTAAGTAGACATCGCCGACTAGGACGGCGGTGGGAGGTTAAGGACCGAATGAAACCAGAATTTACCGAACTTGACCGCCGAAAATCATCTGCCTGCGAATCAGATTCGCAGGCTAAAAGCCCAAGGTCGGCTGAAAAGCCGACCTTGGGAATGCGCCTTAGCGCACTTTGGCTTTCAGCCTGGCAACTTTATTGCCAGGCTCCAGTTCGCCGAAAGAGAACCTTGATCTATCTGGCCCTTTTCCTCCTCGCATCGCTCCCCCGCTTCCTCTCCCTGAACGCCTTCATCACCTGGGACGAGCCGATGTGGACCTACCGCTCGATCCGCTTCCTGATGGCGCTGCTCAGGGGCGATTTTGAAGGGACTTTCCTGGTCGGACACCCAGGGGTGATCACCATGTGGGCTGGAGCGGCGGGGATAGCCCTCCAGCGCTTCCTGCTGGGCTCCAGCTCGGCGGTGGACTTGCTCTGGATAAGCGAATTACCGGCCTTGGACCCGCGGGACCTGGAGGCGTTGCGCAGGCTAGCCACCTTCCTCCCCGCAGCCAAGCTCCCCCTGGCGGCGCTAAACGCCGCCATAGTGCTGGGAGCCTACTCCCTGGTCAAAAAGCTCTGGGGGACTAAAGTCGCTCTCCTGTCAACCCTTCTCTTGGCCTTCGACCCCTTCTACCTCGCCCTCTCCCGCGTCCTGCACATTGATGCCCTGACAGCAGGCCTCATGATCCTCTCCCTTTTGAGCCTGCTAATCCACTTGCACCGCGATCGTTCGCGCCTTTATCTCATGCTTTCTGGCGCTTTGGCAGGCTTGGCCTTCCTGAACAAGTCATATTCCCTTTTCCTAGCTCCTTTTGTTGGCCTCTTGCTGGCTGTAACCTATCTGGCCAAAGAACGGCATTTTCACAAGGCGATTCCCTTGCTCCTTTGCTCCCTTGTCTCCTGGTGCCTCGTTGCTGTCCTCGTCTTCTTCCTCCTCTGGCCAGCCATGTGGGTGGACCCAGCGGGCACCGTTCGAGGCGTGGTCAGCACGGCCTTAGGGTATGCCGTCGTCCCCCATGCCACCTCCCACTTCTTCTTAGGCGAGGTCAGAGCCGACCCAGGCCCTCTCTTTTACCCCCTCGTCTTGGCCTTCCGGACGACGCCTCTCATCTGGTTAGGCCTGCTGGCAGCGCTCCTCTACCAATTTACAGATCTCAGGACATCACAATCATTGCTCCCAAGGGGCGTCCTCGCCCCATCAGGACGGCGAGGACGCCGTCCAGTAGCGCATTATTTACTGGCTCTACAAATATGCGAGTCAAAGCGGCTTGAGATAATCGCCCTCCTCGCCTACGCCTCCCTCTTTGTCATTTCCATGAGCCTGGCGGCTAAGAAGTTCGACCGCTACATGCTGCCTTCCATCCTCGCTTTGGATGTTGTGGCCGCTTGGGGCCTGGTTAGGCTGGGGAAATTGGAAGTTGGAAGTTGGAAATTGGAAGATGGAAGATGGAAATTGGTCATTGGTCATTGGTCATTGGTCATTGGTCATTGCTTAATTGTGTTGTTCTTGCTCCAGGCTGGCCACATCCTCTCCCATCACCCCTATTATCTGGCCTACTACAACCCCCTCCTGGGCGGCCCCCGCCAAGCGCTCCAGGTCCTCCCAGTGGGATGGGGGGAGGGGATGGACCTGGCAGCCCAGTATCTCAATCAAAAAGGGGATGCGGAGCAACTGCGAGTGGCTACCTCGGGGATGCCTGGCTTCGGGCCATTGTTTAAGGGGAAGGCAATGCCTTTCACGGAGGGCAACCTGGCCACCGCCGATTATATCCTGGCCTATATAAGCGATGTGCAGATGGCTTCCCCATCAATCGCCTCCCTCCGCAACCGGCGGCCTGAGCACACTCTGCGCATTCATGGGATTGACTATGTGCAAATCTATCGCAACGTCCACTACGCGGAGGTGATCGCCTACCTGGAGGAACGATCTCAGGCAGGCGATGCCGCCCTGCTCGACGCCCCATCGCCCTTCATCAAGCATTATAAGGGCCCCCTGCCTTGCCATCTCATCGTCGCTAGCCGGAGCGAGGCTGAGGTGGTGGAGAGGCTGAAGGAGATAACCGCCGGCCGCAAGCGCCTCTGGTACATCGCCTATCCTGAGGCCGACCCGGAGGGATGGATTGGCCGCCAACTGGACACCCACGCCCTCCTGATCGAGCGGCACGCCTTCCCCCATGCCACCGTCTCCTGCTACTTCCTCCCCCCTCGACCGTTCTTTGCCGTCACCGCTATCCAAGCCCACCTGGACGTCAACTTCGGCGATAAGCTGCGGCTGACCGGCTACGGATTCGCCGAGGAGGTCGTCGAGTATAGGAAACAA
>CAYQVA010000157.1:0-4466 GCA_964420815.1 uncultured Anaerolineae bacterium | reverse complement strand
GAGTATTTCTTAGACGCAAGAATTATACTCTCGAGGCGTCCCTTTGTCTATTCAGTTGTTAAACTGCGTAACTACTGTTAGTATATTTCAGAATGCCTGTCAAACCAAAATTCTCCACTTGCATCCCCCTATGCCCATCTGCGCGCTTTGAAAGGGAATTGATCGCCCATTTAACAGGACGGCAAAAACTATCTGGCGCTATCATTGCATAAGGCGCAGGCTCCTCGGCGCTTTGCCTAAAGCGCTCTTTCCGCTTCCCTGAGGGCCTCCTCGAAGATGGCTAACCCCTCATCCACCGTCTCCGCATCTATGTTCAGGGCGGGCATGATGCGAACGGTGCTGGGGCCACAGCCCAAAAGGAGCAGGCCCTTCCTGAAGGCCCTCTGTAGGACATCGTTGCGCAATTCATGGGCTGGCTCCTTGCTCCCCTTATCCTTCACCAGCTCGATGCCGATCATCAACCCCTTGCCCCGCACCTCGCCTATGCTCGGATGATCACCCTTCATCTCCTCCAAGCGGTCCATTATCCGCTGCCCCATCCGCGCCGCATTCTCCATTAAACCGCCCTCTATGAGCTCAATCGTGGCGAGGGCCGCAGCGCAGCAGACGGGGTTTCCGCCGAAGGTGCTGGCATGGGAACCAGCCTCCCAGGTCATCAGCGATTTCTTGGCCACCATCGCCCCCAATGGCATGCCCGAGGCGATTCCCTTGGCGATGCAGACTATGTCGGGCACCACCCCCCAGTGCTCGATGGCGAACATCTTGCCCGTCCTCCCCATTCCCGACTGGACTTCGTCGGCGACGAAGAGGATGTCGTATCGCTCGGCCAGCTCCTTGAGCCGGACGTGGAACTCTGGCGGCGGCACGACGTAGCCTCCCTCGCCCTGGATGGGCTCGACGAAGATGGCCGCCACTTCTTCAGGAGGGACAATGGTCTTGAACAGCGTATCCTCGATGTAATCCACGCAGGCTATGCCACAATCGGGGTATTTGAGGTTAAGGAAGCAGCGATAGCAATAGCCGTAGGGTGCGTGGGTCACGCCGGGCAGTAAGGGGGCGAAGCCCTTCCTCTGGACGGATTTGCTGGCCGTCAGGGCGAGGGAGCCCATGGTGCGGCCATGGAAGCTGCCGAGGAAGGCCAGGAAGCGGGGGCGGCCGGTGTAATAGCGAGCCAGCTTTATGGCCGCCTCGACGGCTTCGGTGCCCGAGTTAGCGAGGAATACCTGCTTCGGCTCATCGCCGGGGGTGATAGCGATCAGCTTCTCCGCCAGCTCGATCTGCTGGGGATAATAGAAATCCGTCCCCGACATGTGGATGAACCTTTCGGCCTGCTCCTGTATGGCCTTAACTACAGCCGGGTGGGAGTGTCCTGTCACACAGACGGAGATGCCAGCGTTGAAATCAATGTAGCGGTTGCCATCCACATCCCAGACGATAGAGCCCTCTCCATGGTCCATGACGAAGGGATAGGCACGGGTGTAAGAGGGCGAGATGGCTGCGGCATCCCGCTCCAGCCAGGCCCTGGCCTTGGGGCCAGGTAATTGCGTTTTAGTCGCCATTGACTTCTATCCTCCTTGTCTTTTGGAAGTTGGAGGTTGGAGATTGGAAATTGGAGGTTGGAGGATTCCAACTTCCAACCTCCAACATCCGATTTCCAACTTCCAACCTCTAACATCTAACCGCCACCGACGAGGGGAACCGATTTTACCACGTCTCCTTCCTGCAGGATGTGGGTTTTCAGCTTCTGACGGCCGTTCACCAGGACGATGGCCACCAGGGGGCTGGGTATCCCCAGCTCCTCCAGCAACTCATCCACCGTCCGGTTCCCCCCATCCACTAAAAGGGGCGACTCCTTGTCGCCCGCATATCGCTTTAAAAGCCCTACAGGGATCACCTTGACGTAACCCACCGAATCCACCTTAAATCAACCACATCAAATAGCGACGATGTCCGTCAGCCCTAATTCCTCCAGCTTCTCCTTGGTGGGGATGCCATTGGAGTCCCAGCCCCGCTGCTCGTAATACATGTCCAAGAGCCTATCCACGTCCTCACGGGCGATGAGCTTCCCCTCGGTTGGGCCACTGGCCACTGGCTCCTTCCAGACCCTGGCCGGCGGCATGTCCCACTCCCGCCCGAAGCCCTCCACCTCCCGCACCCAATACATCCTGGTCAGGTTCCAAACCCGCTCCGAGATCTTCAGCAAGTCCTCCCAGGAGCGATCCACCCCCGTGATGGCCTTGAGGATAGGAGCGTAGTGGCCCAGATCCAGCCCTAGCTCCACCCATTGGAGCCTGCAGGCGCCCAGGCAGTCGAACAGGGGACGGATGTGCTGCAGTTCGATGACTTTGGCCGCCTTGTCAGGGCTGACCTTGTCCCGGCCAACCTGGATGTCGTAGGTGATGGCCCAGGAGCGGTTGTGGTGGGCCCCCACATCGCAGGTCATATAGGAGAGGAGCATGGCCGGGGCGTTGCGCGACTCGTAGCCGCTCATCTCCATGCCCTTCACCTGGATGGCGAACTCCTCGCTCCCCTGGCCCCAGACCTGCGAGGCGTGCTTGACCCCCTCGGCCAGGATGGCTCCGATGCCCTCACGCTTGGCGATCTTCTCGATGAGGGCGAAGACCACATCGGCGTCGCCCCACTTCAGCTCCAGGCCATCGGCGTCCTTAGCGGTGATGATCCCCCTCTCGAAGCACTCCATGGCGAAGCCGATGCAGTTGCCGGTGGAGATGATGTCCAACCCCAGCTCGTCGCAGAGCCAGTTTGCATAGGCCACATCCTCGATGTCCAGTAAGGCTACGTTGCCCCCCAGGAGGGCAGCGGTCTCATACTCCGGCCCCTCCACGCGGATGTCATACTTTTTGCTGTGGGAATACTTGCCGCAGGGGCTGGGGCAACCGAAACAGGCCTTGTCGGTCAACACGATTTTCTGGCGCATCGTCTCCCCGCTGAGGCTCTCATAGCCCTCGATGGCGCCGGACTGGAAGTTGCGCACGGGGAAGGCGCCCACCTCGTTGGCCCAGGTGTTTACGCCAGAGGTGCCATACTTCCGCCATACCTCGAAGCCCTCGCTGGCCTTGCAGGCGGCGTACATCTCCTTGGCCTTGGCGCGGTAGCCCTCCACATCGGCTATGGGAATGGACTTCGTGCCCCGCACGGCGATGGCCTTGAGCTTTTTAGAGCCCATCACCGCTCCCACCCCGCCCCGTCCCGCCTGGCGGCCGAAGTCATGGGTTATGCAGGCGTATTTCACCAGATTCTCCCCTCCGGGGCCGATGGTAGCGATCTGAAAATCCTCGCCCAGTGCGTCCTTTAGCTTCTTCTCCAGGGTGATGGAGCCCTGGCCCCAGAATTCGCTGGCGTCGCGCAGCTCCACGGTTTCATCATCAATAAAGAGGTAAAGGGGCGTCGCCGACGCCCCCTCAATGATGATGGAATCGTAGCCGGCGTATTTCAATTCGGCGGTGAGCATCCCTCCCACACTGGCCGAGGCGTAGCCTCCGGTGAGGGGAGATTTGCAGGTGAAGTCCATCTTGCCTGCCCCAGGCACAAGGGTGCCGGAGAGGGGGCCGCTGGAGACGATGAGTTTGTTCTCTGGGCCTAGTGGATCGGCGCCCCTAGGGACCTCGGTGTAGAGGAAATAGATGCCGAATCCCCGCCCCCCCAGGAACCTCTCTACCAGTTCCCTGGGTGTGGCCTCCTTCCTTATCGTCCTATCGGTTAAATTGACCCGCAAAATCATTCCGCCATAGCCGTTCATTGGCTTAACCTCCTTGAGATCGGGATTCGTAGATTCGGAACTCGTAAAATCTGCCCCGAATTACGAATCTACGGGTTCCGAGTTACCGATAGACAGCACATCCATCCCGCACACCTCTATGCACTCCCCACAGAGGTCGCACTTAAAGGGGGCCTCATAGTCGGGGTGAGTGAAGATGACCCCCTGAGGGCACTCGTCTACGCAGATCATGCAGGCGGTGCACTCCTCCATGTCAATGTAATAGGCCCCCTTTTCGTTCTGATGGATGGCCTCCACTGGGCAGACATCGGCGCAGGTGCCGCACTGGTCGCAGACCCTCACCTCGAACTCGCCCGGCTCGGGGAAGTGGGGCACGATGGCCAAGGCTGCCTTCTTGGGATTGTTCTCCCCGAAGAGGTGGAGCGAGCAGGCCAAGAGGCAGGCCCGGCAGCCGGAACACTTCTTGCTGTCAGCATAGAGCCGCATCTTATCATCCCCCAACACGTTTGAGTCGGCGCTCCTCGCATTACAAATCTGAGGAGAGGGCGTTCTCTAACTGACGAACGATCTCGCCCCCATTTCAGGGACAAACGACACGAGAAAAATGTCTCCTTTTCCGAAATACCTTGGCGAGATCGTTCGTCAACGCCCTCGTCTCTATATTTTCAGGTAACCATCGGCGTAGATGACCTTGTTCTCCAGAACCTGGACGGTCTTCCAGATGGCC
>CAYQVA010000156.1:0-4480 GCA_964420815.1 uncultured Anaerolineae bacterium | reverse complement strand
CACCACTTCCTTACCCACCATCATCACCGCCAGCTTCTTGGGAGTAGCCTCCTCGGTCGGCAGCCTCCCCGTGACGAGGCCGTTTCTAAGGACGACGATCCTGTCAGAGATTTCCAGCACCTCCTTGAGCTTGTGAGTGATGAAAACGATGGCCTTCCCCGCTTCCTTGAGTTTGCGCATAGTGCGGAAAAGCTCGTCCACCTCTAAGGGGGTGAGGGAGGAGGTGGGCTCATCGAGTATGAGGACGTCCGTCCCCCGGTAGAGCACCTTCAGGATCTCGACCCTTTGTTGAACGCCTACTGGAAGCAACTCTATAGGTGTATCTAATGGTATCTTTAACCCTGTTTCTTCAGCCAGATCAGCCAGCTTCCTCTTCGCCGCTTCCAGGTCGAGCAGTGCTAGAGGGGCGGCGGCCTCCTGGCCTAAGAGGATGTTTTCGACGGCGGTATAAGGGGGGACGAGGGCGAAGAACTGGTGGACCATCCCTATCCCAAGCCTGAGGGCATCGGAGGGGTTCTTAAAGCTCACCCGTCTGCCGTCCACGTATATCCCCCCATCAGTGGGTGGCAGGAGGCCGGAGAGGATCTTCATCAGGGTTGTCTTGCCGGCACCGTTCTCGCCCAGCAACCCGACGATCTCCCCCTTCCTGACGTCGAAGTCTACCCCCCGCAGGGCGACCGTGCCGTCGGGATAAACCTTTTTGATGGATTTCATCTCGATGAAGGGTTTAGAGTTCATATCCTCCATTCTCCCTAAGTTAGTCTCTTGATGCCATTGCCGGCGCTTCTGAGACCTTTACGCTTACCCGGTAGCCAAGCCGTGACAGGAAGTCTTCGCAATCCTCCCAGGTCATCCCGAAGGCCTTCACATCCGCCAGACCCAGAGGGTTTCAAAGTCCCTCGCATCAAAATCTGCCTCCATCATCGCGGACTCCGCCCAATCCACTAGCTCCGTCAATGTGATGTGATGATGGAGGTAGTCAATGAGCTTTTGAACAACGTCTTGACGCACATTCCTACAAACAGGGGCAAGCCGCGGCTTGCCCCTGTTCAGCTCGCGCCGAGGCGGGTTGGAAAGTAGGGGCGACGCAGCGCGTCGCCCCTACCGCGCGACCTTAGCCGAGCTCATCGCGCCACTTCACTATATCCTCTTCTGTGAATACCAAAGGAACTTCGACCTCTCCGGCGCGGATCTGACGCTCTAGCTCCGCCATCCCCTCCCAGACCCAGTCCGGCTGGGCTGCCCTCATCCTCGCCACCTTGACGCGGATCTCATCCGGGCTCATGGGGAGCCACTTCTTCCCCGTCAATTCCTCCGCCCTCGCGCCCATCTCGATGAACTCGGGCAGGTCATCCAGGGTGCTGACGGAGTGGCCCTCCATCAGCTCTCCCGCCACCTTGGTGCCGATACCAAGCGTGATGGTCCCCTCTGACCCTTCCACAACGTCACGGAACTTCCCATCCAGAACCAGCTTGGTGGCAAAGTAGACGCCCCAGTCAACCCTCTTCATCATGCTGGCGATAATGAAGCCAGGGTTGATCCAGTCCTGATTGGCGTCAACGCCGATCCAGAAGGGTGGCCCCATCTCCAGGCCCTTCTCCTCGGCCAGCTCCGCCACGGCCTGGTTGATCCCCAGCCCGAGCGGACCAGCGATGTTGTAGACGGCCACCGCATCCTTCGCATACATGGGCTTGGCGGCCTCGTATCCCTTGGTGATGTCGCTGAAGGTGCCGGTGTAGGTCCAGAGGACGAAGTCCTTGGTGTAATCGAAGGCCTCCTCCGGATGGTTCTCCTTCAGCCACTCGGTGGCCCACCTTGCACCCCACTTGTAGCCGATCTCGAACTTCCACAGGACAGGGATCTCGATGCCGAAGACGCCTCCGATGTGGGGCTTGTCATGTGCGGCGGCCAGGAGGGCTCCCAGGGCACCTACCAGGGCGCTACCCTTGTGCTCCTCGTAGACGATGTCCAGCAGGTTGGGCAAGGGATACTCATCCGGATACTTATCCTTCACGATGGATTGGGCATAGGTGTCAATGCCGGCGAAGTTCTTATCCGGATACTTCCTCGCCACCTCCGCCAGCGCATCGCTCAGGAGGTAGCCCACGCCGACGATGAGCTTGACGTCGGGGTCCTTGGCGGCGGTGGTCAGGTTGGGGACGTAGTCGGCCTCCACCTTGCTGATTAACTCCACCATCTTGACGCCGAAGTCCCTCTCGGCATCGTCGCCTCCTTTGAAAGCCATGTCGTTGAAGCTCAGGTCTCCCCTCCCGCCGATGTCGGAGACGACCGCGATCTTGATCTTCGCCCCCTTATACCAGACGGCCATGAGCTCTTCAGCTTCCTCTGGGCTGGGGATGAGGAGCTTCCAGCCGGGGTGGATCAGGCCGGGATCCCTGATCCTGGCGAAACTCGGGTCTTCGAGCTTCTTGAGATTGGTGGCCATTACGATGGCGTGGTAAGCTGGGCCACTGCCCAGGTACTTCTCCGCCAAGTCCCAGAGGGTGTCGCCCTTCTTGACCGTATAGGTCACCTCCTGCCCTAGCGGTGCGGCGTTGACCACTATAGGAAACAGCATAGCGAGCACCAAGGCCAGGCTTACGACTCTCTTAAACATCTCTAACCTCCCTAAAATAGTGTGGGATTACTTCTAAGAAGGCCCGCTCTCTCGCGATAGGCATCCCCCCTTTCCGTTGATTAAAGCCCTAACCATTATAACCCATTTTGTCTAAACATGCAAGTACCTCTGGCTTAAAAATCAACAGGCTCATCTTATCGCCTTCACGGCCTCCATATACCGCCTCACCCTCTCCACGTCTACCGGGTTCTCAGGGACGCCGTCCACCTTTAAGCTGCTGCCCACGATGGCCCCGTCGGCATAGCGCAGGAATTCGGCGATGTTCTCAGCGGTGGTGCCGCTCCCTAAGAGCACCGGCTGTGTCGCTAGCTCCTTGGCCCGTCTCACCTTCTCGATGTCGGGCGCAGCACCGGTCATCTTGCCGGAGACTATGAGGGCATCGGCCAGGTAGAACTCCGTCCACTCGATATGGGTGGCCAGATCAATCCCGGGGAAGGGCACCGAGTGCTTCTTGTCCACATCAGCGAATATCTTGATGTGCTCCGCTCCTAGGCTCTTCCGCAGGCGGAGGAGTTCGGTGGCGCAGCCGTGGTCGAACTCCCCTGTGTCCCAAACCCTTGCTCCGGTGAGGAGGCAGACGCGGATGAAGTCAGCGCCAGCAGCCAGGGCGATGGAGAGGGTCACCCGGCCGCCATTGTGCACCACGTTAATGCCCACCGGCACGTTGACCGCCTTGACCACCTCATGAGCGACCACTGCCTGTGCGGTCATCTCCTCTGGGGGCACATCTTTCCCCACGTAGTAGGGCAAGTCCCACATGTTCTCCACGATGAGGCCGTCCACCCCTCCCTCGATCAGGGCCTGGGCATCTTGGAGAGCGCGTTCGATGACGGCCTCCATGCCGTAGAAGTCGTAGCCCGGCGCGCCAGGCAGGGGCCAGAGATGAACCATGCCGATGATGGGCTTCTCTACGCCGAACATTTCCTTGAGAGACTTCAGTCTAAGGCTATCCAGCCTCTCCCTCCACTTCGCAGTCATTTTCGAATACCTCTTTCAGTCGTTTAAAACCCTCCCGCAGGCTTTACAGCTTGCGGGAGGGTGGGCTACTTCAGAAAATCCAAGAGGCTGCATAACTCCCCTTGCCAGGCCCGCCACGAGGGATCGCCTAGGCGCTCCCGCAGGAAGGCACGCGCCTCTTCCCTGCCAGGCAGGGAGCCTCCCGCTCCCTCGACGGATGCAGCCAGCGCGCCCAGGGCATTGGCCAATAGGGCCGATTCCCGCCATCCCAAACCTCTTAGCCGCCCGAAGATAAGGCCAGCGTCGAAGGCGTCGCCCGCGCCGGTGGTATCCTTTACCTTCACGGCGAAGGCGGGGAGGGCGAAGACTTCCTCTCCGGTCCCAACCAGGCAGCCCTGAGCGCCCATTTTGAGAGCCACAGCCCCCGCCCCCCGGCTTAGCAATCGCCTCACCGCTTCCCCAGCATCCTGGCAGCCCGTGAGCCGCCTTGCCTCGATCAGTGTGGAGAAGACGAGGTCAAGTCGGGATGACAAGCTTTTTATCTCCCCTGCGAGCTTAGTCGCTGCCTCCAGCCCTACGTCCAGGCTTATGATCGAGCCTGCGCCACGGGCCACCTCCAGGGCCCGGAGGGCGGCCTCTCGTTGGGGCGCTTCCAGGAGGGCATAGCCGGAGAGGTGGAGGAGACGAGCCCGAGCGATGCAAGCCTCGTCCAAAAGGTCGGGGTCTGTGCGGGCATTGGCCCCTCGATGGCTAAACATAGTGCGCTCCCCGTCAGGGGTGACGGCGATGAATATCAGCCCTGTCATGACCTCGGGGTCCCGCTGGACGGCGCTCAGCTCCACCCCCGCCTCCGCCAGCTCCCCCAGCGCCAATTCGGCCAGGGGG
>CAYQVA010000155.1:0-4487 GCA_964420815.1 uncultured Anaerolineae bacterium | reverse complement strand
GAGGAGATCGAGCAGCTCTTAGAAGGAAGCGAACCTAGCGATAGAGATGTTCAATAAATACAAAATAAGGAAAATTGTGACTACTTCGCCACATTGCTATATTACATTCAAAGAAGAGTATCCCTCTGTGGCTGAGAAATTTGGGATAGAATTTGGGATAGAGGTTAAGCATTACACTCAGCTTTTGTCTGAGCTTCTAGAACAAGGGGAGTTATCATTCTCTAAAAGGATAAATGAATCTGTTACCTATCAAGATCCTTGTTCTCTCGGGAGACGTAGCAAGATATTCGATGAGCCTAGAGAGGTCTTGAGAGCGATCCCTGGACTAAAATTAGCCGAGATGGAGAGGACAAGGGATGAAAGCTATTGTTGCGGAGGGGGAGGGGGAAGAATATTTTTAGAAACTAAAGTCTTGGAAAGGCTTTCGATAGAAAGGGTTAAAGAAGCAAGCAGAGTTAACCCTAATATATTAGTGACTGCATGCCCATTTTGCCTATTGAAATTTGATGATGCTGTAAAGGTCGCTGGAAAGGAAATCGAGGTAAAAGATGTAGCGGAGCTGGCTGCAGAAGCATTAGGCTAACCCTCAACTAACGACTATTGTCAAGCGATTTGTTGAGCAGCAGGGTATAAGCCATTCCTTCTCTCATAGACCAGCCTAAGTACGAGATGGGGGCTGTAGCTGTCGAGACGCTGGTGGGGAGGATCGAGGGCAAAAGCAAGCCCCCTGTGAAACGCGTTTTGCCAATAGAGTTAGTGATCCGAGATTCGTGTTAACACAACTGCAGAATCGGAGATGCCCAAAAAATGAGGCCGTTCATAAAGTATCATCCTGGCCGGAGCTTCTTTCATCAGCTAGATCCAAGGGCTAAGATCGCCTTCCTACTGCTCTTTACCATGGTGATCCCCTTCATCAGGCATATCTACATCGCCGTAGCGATGCTATTGACGGTTACCGCGTTATGGTGCATGGCCAGGCTTCCCCTCCGCATTATGGGCGATTATCTTAAGATGTGGGGAGGCCTCATAGCCTTCCTGTTCGTGGTACAAGCCATCCTGCATCCCGGTGAGGCCGTCCTAATTAACCCCCTTATCCCGCCATCCGTGCCCCTTATCGGAGGTAAAGGGGGCATAACTGAAGAGGGCATCCTCTTTGCTGTGCTCATTACGGCCAGGCTGCTGGCCATAATCCCTATCTTGCCTTTGGTGACCATGACCACCCCCATTCACCTCTTCGTCTTAGGTCTTGTGCGCTTGGGGTTGCCATATCAGCTTGCTTATACAGTCACCACCGCACTCAATCTGATCCCCACTCTGCAGGCTGAGGCCAGGGTCATCATGGACGCCCAAAGGTTAAGGGCCTTTCGCGCTTTCGAAAGGGGAAACCCTATCGTTAGAATGAAAGCCTATCCTCTCCTGGTAACACCATTGGTCATTGGAGCCATGCGCCGGGCCCAACTGATCGCCATAGCCATGGAGTCACGCGGCTTCGGGGCAAAGGAGGAGCGGACCTATATCGAGGATATCGCCATGAAGCCCAGCGATTGGGTCTTCATTGGGTTGACCGTAGCTTATTGCCTAATTGCATTGCTAACGAATTTCCTGCTTTATTAGTAGGACGGGTTGGCAACCCGTCCTACTTGGGGAGATGGCCGCTGAGGATATAGAGGATGTGAGGGAGCAATGGCCACTGGAGAGCCTTATATCATCTTGGAGGATGTATCATATCGCTATCCTAACGCCAATCACTATGCCTTGGAGGGGGTGAACCTTATCATCCACAGAGGCGAGTTCGTGGCCATCCTGGGCGAGCATGCCGCTGGCAAGAGTACCCTCTGCCAGCTCCTGAATGGGGTTATCCCCAATTTTCAGGGTGGGCAGATGGAGGGCTCCGTCGTCATCGGTGGCCTAAACACCCGGGAGGTCAGCGTGGCTGAGCTAGCGCAGAAAGTGGGCATCGTGCTGCAGGACCCAGAGGCTCAGCTCTTCACCACCAAGGTCATCAATGAGGTGGCATTCGGGCCGGAGAACCTATGCCTTGACGTTGATGAGATCCTCGAGCGAGTGAGCTGGGCCTTACGAGCCGTGCGCCTGAGGGGCCTTGAGGAACGCCCTCCCACATCCCTTTCGGGAGGGCAGAAGCAGAGGTTAGCCATCGCCGCCGTCTTAGCTATGCGGCCGGAGGTGCTGGTGCTCGATGAGGCCACTTCCCAGCTGGATCCGGTGGGCACATCGGAGGTCTTCTCAGTGGTGTGGGAGCTGAATCAGGAATATGGTATGACCGTCGTCATGGCCACCCACAAGAGCGAGGAGGTGGCCAAGTTCGCCGATCGGGCCCTCATCCTCCACCAGGGTCGGCTCATCGCCCAGGGCACTCCCCAGGAGGTCTTTGAGAAAGCGGAGTTGCTTCGACGAGCGGGAATCCGCCCCCCTCAAGTCTCCCAATTGGCGAATTACCTAAGGGGGCACTCCCTGCTCCTTTCTGGGTTCCCGATCACCATCGAACAGGCGAGGAGGGAGATCGAGCGCCTCCTCGAAGGAGGGTGAATTGCCAACCTTAGCTGTCCATGTGGAGAACTTAACCTACATCTACCAGCCCTATGGGGTAGTTGCCCTCGAGGATGTCAGCTTCGAGGTTGGGGAAGGCGAGTTTGTGGCCGTCATCGGGCAGAACGGAGCGGGCAAGACCACCTTGCTCAAGAGCATCGTGGGCCTCCTGAAGCCAGCGCGAGGCCGGGTGCTGGTGGAGGGGCTGGACACACGCCAAGCCACCGTGGCTGAGTTATCAACCCGGGCGGGCCTTGTGCTACAAAACCCCGACCAACAGCTCTTCTGCCAAACGGTGGAGGAGGAGATCGCCTTCGGGCCCCGCAACCTGAATCTTCCTGACTATGAGGTGGAGAGGCGAGTGGAGGAGGCCATCACCCTATTGGGTTTGGAGCGTTTTCGTCGGGAGTTCCCGTTGGCCTTAGCCATAGGTGACAGGGCCAGGGTGGTCATCGCCTCGGTATTGGCCATGCGGCCACGCATCATCCTTTTGGATGAGCCCACCATGGGACAGGACTATCGAGGCCACCACCAGATTATGGGCATCGCCGAGCGGTTACACCGAGATGGCCATACCATCATCATCGCTACCCATCACGTGGACCTGGTGGCCGAATATGCCCGGCGGGTCATCGTCCTCTGTGGGGGGAGGATACTGTTAGACGATACCCCAGCGGCCGTCTTCTCTCAGCCCGAATTGCTCTTGCAAACCCATATAGCCCCGCCTCAAATCACCCAATTGGCCCAAGCCCTCCCCTCATATTTGGGCCTGCCCAGGGATGCATTGACGGTGGCGGAGCTAGGTGAGGCGGTGCTGGAGAAAGCGAGATGCCAGCAGCGGCTCTAGCCAAAGCAGGGACCTTCTTTTAGAAGGGGGTGATAATGGGAGACGATCACTTAGGTGTAATCCTCAAGGGGAGTATCGAAAGGAGTAAGTCATGGAGAGGAAGTTAATCCCTACCCACCCCGCCGTGATCGCCGTCTGGGCGGCCTTGATCGCGGTGGCGGTTCTTGTCCCCACGACGCCGATACTTGGCACCGCTGCCACCTTTAACCTTAGCTACGTCCTCGACACATTAGCCGGCATCTTCTTCGGGCCCTGGGCGGGGGCTATCTGTGCGGCCATTGGGGGGTTCATCGGGCAGTTGCTCGTCCCCCCTGTCTTCGGCCCGATCAGCTTCATCTTGCCCACCGTCTCGGCACTGGGGGCCGGTTTGGCCATGCAGAGGAGGTGGATCTGGCCATTAGTGGCGATCCTGGCCTTTGGCCTGGTCTGGTATCTCTTCCCCCTGGGCCGGGAGGCCTGGTTCACCCCCTCCCTCTACCTGCTGGGCATCCTCGCCATCGCTGTGGGGTGGATATGGGGGGGAGATTGGCTGAGGTCGGAGAGCAGGGCTAAGATGTTTGCCGGCATATTCATCACCGCTATGACGGGCTCCATCGTCAGATATTCCCTGGGCAACCTGTTCATCTTGAGCATGTTTGCCCTCCCCAAGGAGATATGGTTGGCTGTCCTCTCTATCGCCCCCATAGAGCGGCTGGCGTTCCCTATCGGCTCGGCCATCATCGGCGTTCCCCTGATGGTAGGGCTGTCCAGGGTGGGGATCGCCGTCGGTCCGAAGATGTATGAGTGATCGCTAAGGGTAACGAGCTTAGGAAAGGCGTTAGCGGATTCGGTAGCGGGCGGATTTCCGTGGGGATTCCCCCGCCGAATCCGCTGACGCCTCCTAAGCAGCACCATGCTGTCTAAGGGGGTTAGAGTGAGCCGGGAGACGATCGAGGTCATCTTTCGCCATGCGCGATCCGTCGTCCTGGAGGTTGATAGATGCGGATAGCACAGGGGTCAATGCCTTTAACTTTGGGGTTAGTGTTCCTCATCGCCATCTCCTGCGCGCCCCCTCGCGCTGAGGTTGACCCCACCCTCATCCGGGTGGCCGACA
>CAYQVA010000154.1:0-4493 GCA_964420815.1 uncultured Anaerolineae bacterium | reverse complement strand
TTCTCGGACTCGCACAGGACTTGAGGATTGTGCAGAACTCCAAGGATCGGTTTGAGCAGACGCTGATGAGTTTGGTCCGGGATCGGATCGGAGCCGAGTTTGCGCCATTCATCAAGGTCCGGTTCGAGGAGATAGAAGGCCGGACAGTATGTGTGGTGGACGTGGACAAGGCTCCAGAACCAGCATTCATGGAGGCACCACGTGGCAAGGAGTTCTATGTGCGCCTGGGCAATACCACTCGCTCTCTGGACCCTGAAGAAGCAGTACGCTATGTTCAAATGAATTGGGAGTAGTAGCAAGGTGATGGTATCCAGCAGCAACCTGCTCGATCGCTTTGTAGAGACCCTTCTTAATCCCTTGCTCGAGGAGGAGGTAATGCGCTTCATCGACATCCTGCGGAAACACATGCCCGAACTCGTCGCACGCTACAAAGTCAAGTCCTTAGGAGTATTCGGTTCATACGTGCGTAACAAGCAGAAGAAGGGAGGTCATCTGGATCTGCTGCTGGAGTTCTACGAGCCGCCCAGCCTCTTTCAATTCATCCATCTCGAGCACTACCTCAGCGACTTTCTTGGTGTGGAGGTTATGCCCGTATGACTCCTAAGCGGGAGTTCACGGACTACCTCTCTTGAATCAAAGCCAAAGGCTCGGAATCCCATGCTCGACCTATCCATCATTATCGTCAACTACAACACCCGCGACCTGCTGCGGGATTGCCTGCGCTCCATTTATGAGAGCCAGGGGGATTTCTCTTACGAGGTCTGCGTCGTGGATAACGCCTCGAGCGATGGCAGCGCGGAGATGGTGCGCCGGGAGTTCCCCCAGGTCAAGCTAATCGAGAGCGAGGTCAACGGCGGCTGGGCTTACGGCAACAACCTGGCGCTACGCCGCTGCCGCGCCCGATACATCCTGCTTCTCAACCCCGATACGGTCTTGCCCCCCACAGCCTTGCAAGGGATGCTCGACTTCATGGAAGCCCATCCAGATGCGGGGATGGCAGGGCCAAAGCTGGTCCGCGCCGATGGCAGCATGGACCTAGCTTGCCGGCGAAGCTTCCCCACGCCGGAGGTTGCTTTCTACCGAATAGTGGGCCTGAGCAAGCTCTTCCCCAAGAGCAGACGCTTCGCCCGTTATAACCTTACCTACCTCGACCCCGATCAGGTGGCCGAGGTTGACTCCGTGGTTGGGGCCTTCATGATGGTCAGGGGCGAGATACCGGAACAGGTGGGGCTCCTAGATGAGAACTTCTTCATGTATGGCGATGACCTCGATTGGGCCCTGCGCATCAAGGAAAGGGGCTGGAAGGTCTATTACAACCCCGCGGTGCAGGTGCTCCACTACAAACGTGAGGCCAGCAAGCAGAATCGGCGGAGGACCCGCTACGAGTTCTATCGGGCGATGCGCATCTTCTATCTAAAGCACTACGCCAAAAGCACCCCCCTGTGGCTCCACTGGCTTATCCTCGGCGGCATCGCCTTGGGCGGGAGGATAGTGCTCCTAAAAGAAGCCTTTCGATCGAGGGTAGAGCGTTGGAGGTGAAGGGATGAAGAGAAGACTGGATTTCATTTTCACCATTTCCTTGCTCATCCTGGACATATTGATGGGCAGCCTGGCCTTCTACCTGGCCTATCGGTTGCGGCTGAAGATCGAGTATCCCCCGCTCATTAACCCTCCTCCCTTCCAAACCTACTGGGGGATGTCCATCATCCAGGTTACGACCCTGGTAGTGGTCTTCTTTTTCTACAAGCTATACCACCTCAAACGGGGCATCTCTCGCCTCGATGAGTTCTACTCCATCGTCACTGCTGTATCCGTGGGCACCATCATGGCCACCGCCTTCACTGCTCTAATCTTCAAGAACGAACTGGATTATCCCCGCTTGATGGTGGTCTACGCCTGGCTGCTGAGCATCGTCTTCATCACCCTCGGCCGCCTGGCCCACAATGCGGTCCAGTCCGCCCTCCGCGCCCGGGGAATAGCCGAGGAGAGGGTGCTCATAGTCGGCTCAGGCGACGCCGGCCGCATGATCCTGAACAAGATCCGCCAGTCCCCAGACCTGGGCTACAGGGTGGTAGGCTTCGTTGACGATGCCCCCGCTGGGGAGGAGGTTATGGGGCTCCCTGTCTTGGGCAAGACCGATGATATCGGGGACATAATAGATGCCCAGGGGATTGATGAGGTCATCATCGGCCTGCCCGAGGCGCCACACCAGAAGATACTGGAGATCATCTCCCGCTGCGAGCGAGGGAGGGTAGGCATCAAGGTCTTCCCTGACGTCTTTCAGATCATGGCCTCCGCGGTGAGCATAGACGACCTCAACGGCCTCCCTTTACTGGCCGTCAGGGACATCGCCCTGCGCGGCTGGAAGCTCACCCTCAAGAGGGCGGTGGACCTGATAATCAGCACCGCTGCCCTGGTCTTCCTCTCCCCCTTGATGCTTCTGATAGCCCTGCTGATAAAATTGGACTCCCCAGGCCCCATCTTCTACACCCAAGAACGAATGGGGCTGGATGCCAAGCCCTTCCAGATACTGAAGTTCAGGTCAATGAGGCAGGATGCAGAGGAGAACGGCCCCGGCTGGACGACGGCGGATGATCCACGGCGCACGAGGCTGGGGAAGATACTGCGCCGCTTTTCCCTGGACGAGCTCCCCCAGTTCATTAACGTCTTGCTCGGCGAGATGAGCGTGGTAGGGCCCAGGCCGGAGCGCCCCGTCTTCGTCGAACAGTTCAAGCAGATGGTGCCCCGTTATATGGAGAGGCACAAGGAGAAGGCTGGCATCACCGGCTGGGCCCAGGTGAACGGGCTGCGCGGCGATACCTCCATCTGGGAGAGGACGAAGTACGACCTCTGGTACATCGAGAACTGGTCCCTTTGGCTGGATTTCAAGATAATGATCAAGACCATCTTCCAGATCCTGAGCGGCAAGAACGCCTACTGAATAAGTCGTCAGATCAAACCGTGGACTATATTTGAAGTGACCGATTGCAACGAAGAAGAAAGAGGCAGCTTCGCGACGGTGATAGCGAGCGCTATCACCCTAGCGATCATCGTCATCGCTTTTGGATGCCGTCCCTACGAGCTGGTAGCTTTCGCGACGCCGACCCCCACCGCAGCGTCAACCCCTACTTTAACCCCTACGTTGACACCAACCTCGACGCCTACCCCCACCTTCACCCCGATGCCGACACCAACCCTTACCTCGACGCCAACCACCGCGCCGGCACTCAATGCCCCTCAAGACCACTATTGGCTTGCCTATCCGCTTGCCGATAGGCAAAGGCGTGTCAGCCGCTATTATCCCTACGGCTCCACCGCTGGAGGCGAGCTGCAGCTCCATCACGGCGTGGACATCCAGAGTCCCACTGGCACCCCTATCCTGGCCGTGGCCGAGGGGACAGTCATCGTCGCTGGCGATGACCACTCTAAGGCCTATGGCCCCACAACCGACTTCTACGGCAACTTGGTTATAGTGCGATTGGATAGGGATTTCCATGGCCAGCCGGTCTTCTGCCTCTACGGTCACCTCTCGAGGGTCATCGCCCGCGTAGGCCAGCGGGTGAAGCCGGGCGATGTTCTGGGCGAAGTGGGGGAGACAGGGGTAGCCATGGGGCCGCACCTCCACTTCGAGGTGCGGGTGGGAGGCAATACCTACGCTGATACCCGCAACCCGGAGCTGTGGCTGGAACCCCTCCCTGGCCACGGTACTATCGCTGGGAAGGTCCTTGGCGCCGATGGGGAGCCGATCCCTGAGGCCCTGATCACCTTTCATCGCGCCGAAGCCCCTGATGAGCGATGGCGCGAGGCCTGGACCTACCCTGCCTATGAGGTCAATCCGGATGAGGATTGGGGTGAGAACTTCGCTATGGGCGACGTGCCTGTGGGCACTTACATACTACGTGTCCGTATCGGGGGGATGATCTACACGAGGGAGGTGGAGGTTTTAGAGGGCGAGACATCCTTCGTGGTGATCCAAGGGGTAAAGTAGCTTTTTGTAACTAAATACAAAACCCGGCGGGTATTTCCCCGCCGGGGTTTGTATTTCCCTTGAGCTTAAAGCTTCACTACGTTAACGGCCTGGGGACCTTTGGGGCCATTCTCGATGGAGAACTCCACTTGGTCACCTTCTTCCAGGTTGCGGAAACCCTCGCCCTGGATGGCCGAGAAGTGGACGAAGACGTCCTCGCCACCCTCGCGCTGAATGAAGCCGTAGCCCTTGGCGCGGCTGAACCATTTGACCGTGCCGATGGTTCTCTCACTCACGCTGGCATATACCTCCTTCCTTCTGAGATTCTGTAGGGCGGAGCGACTTGTTCTCTCGTTCTGCTTGTCAGCCTCCGCCGATCAGGTTTCGGCTGTACAGAAAAAACCGCCCGACGCCGTAAGAGGCTCGGGCGGTTCATCGCGCATTCGAACTCCGAAACAAGAACTTACTGCGTCCTACGTTAATTATTATACCATACTTTTCCGTTTCTGTCAAATCGGATAATCGC
>CAYQVA010000153.1:0-4541 GCA_964420815.1 uncultured Anaerolineae bacterium | reverse complement strand
ACCACAGCCATGACGATGGGCAGGTGCAACGAGGCGGCGACATATACCACCTCCAGCATCAGGGCCAGCCCCACGGAGGCGGTGGCGGTCATCACCCTCCCGCCGGCGGCCGAGGCGCCGACGCAGGTGCTCATGGCCCCGTGCTCGCTCTCCACGGGGATGAACTCGGTATCCACCAGCCCATCGGCCACGAAGTTGGAGAAGGTCATCACGACCTCGGTCTGTGGGGTGATGGGGTAAGCGGCCACCACGTCAGGGTTTATCTGGCGCATGGCCTCAGCCACAGCGTGGGCCCCGTCCAGAGCCATTGCCTTTGATTTCGCCATTTCGATTCCTCCTAGTGCGAGTATGCAAGTGCGCAAGTTTGCAAGTGGCAAGTGGACAATACTTGCCTACTTGCTCACTTGCCTACTTGCTCACTTGCCTACTTGCATACTTACCTCTTCCACCATTTGAATGACCTTGCCGGGCTTGCCGGTGTAGGCGTGTTTGTCCACTTTCACCGGACACTCAGCGGCGCAGATGCCGCACCCCTTGCAGTGGTCATAGTCGAAGCCCACCACCTTGCCGTCCTCGACGAGGATGCTCGAATCGGGGCAGTAGACCCAGCAGATCATGCAATTGGTGCATCTCTCCTCGTCGCGCACAGGGCGCAGTGTGCGCCAGGTGCCCGTGATGTACTCGACGGAGTTTCCCGCCTCGAAGACCGTTCCGGCGATGGAGGCTTCCCTCCAACCGGCTTCCAAGTTCACTGCCATTTTATCCCTCCTTGCTGAAAGCTGAATGCTAAATGCTGAAAGCTAGCTTCCAGCCTTTAGCTTTCAGTCTTCACCTCTTCGTAGGCTCTCTTTATGGCTGTTAAGTTGGCCTCAACCACCTCTTTTGAGAGCTTCTCCCCCAGGCGCTCCTCAGTGCGGCGGATGACGCTGTCAAGGGACACCAGACCGGTGACCTTGGTTACAGCGCCCAGCATGAGGGTGCTGGGGATGTCTCGCTTCAGGGTATCTAGGGCGATGCGTGTGGCGTCGAGGGTGGCAACCTTGCCACCCTTAAAGCCCATCCTCTTTCTGATCTCAGCCGGCGATTCAGTGGTGTTGACGATGAGGGTGCCGTCCTCCTTGAGCCCTTCAGTGAGGTTTACCACGCCGATGAGGTTAGGGTTGACCACGATCACCACGTCGGGGTTCAGGATCTGATGGTGGATCTCGATGGGCTCGTCGCTGATGCGGGTGTAGGACTTGATCGGTGCCCCCATGCGTTCGGGGCCGTAGTCGGGGAAGGCCTGGAAGTACTTCCCCTCCTCCATGGCCGCTTCAGCCAGCAACTCCCCTGCGGTGACCACGCCCTGCCCACCGCGGCCGTGCCAACGGATTTCGATTATTTTACCCATAACTACCTCCTTCGGATACGATTTCATGAAACCAGAGACTGATTCTGGTTCTCATGGACTTGCAGTCAACCGAATTATATCAGAAAAGGATATTCTTGTCAAAAACTCCCCCTTTTGTGACAGGCATTTTGGAAGGGATTAGCTCTCAGGACCTCCTCCCTTCGCTCTGGTTACATCTGGATATCCTCAATGCATTCGATAGAGGTTTGGAGAGTTATGTTTTAGCGGCTGTGTAGGAAATTGTCCTTCTTTTCTATTTCTGCCATTTCTGGTATAATAACATAGGCGGTGATTAGCCGTCTCGCCCTATGCACATGAGACCTTCTACAAACAGGCAGCGAGGCAGCTAATCAGGAGAGGAGGCTTATGGTTGATCGGATAGTTTCCCCGAAACTCAAGGGGGAGGAGATAGCCCTCGACACCAGCTTGCGCCCCAAGCGGCTGACCGACTTCATCGGGCAGGACAAGGTGAAGGAGAACCTCAGGATATTCATCGAGGCGGCCAAGGCGCGGGGGGAGGCGCTGGACCACGTCCTCCTCTACGGCCCCCCTGGCTTGGGTAAGACGACGCTGGCCGGGGTCATCGCCAATGAGATGGAGGTCAACATCAAGCGCACCTCGGGGCCGGCCATCGAGCGGGCTGGCGATCTGGCAGCCATCCTCACCAACCTACACGAGGGCGACATCCTCTTTATAGACGAGGTGCATCGCCTCAGCCGCGTGGTGGAGGAGGTGCTCTACCCGGCAATGGAGGACTTCGCCCTGGACATCGTCATCGGCAAGGGCCCCAGCGCCAGGAGCATCCGCCTGAGGTTGCCCCGCTTCACGCTCATCGGCTCCACGACGCGTATCGCCCTCATGACCCCGCCCCTGCGCGACCGCTTCGGGGCCATCTATCGCCTGGATTTCTACAATCAGGAGGCTATGGAGGCCATCGTCAAGCGCTCGGCCCGTATCTTGCAGGTGGAGATTGACGAGGGCGGGGTGCATGAGATCGCGCGGCGGGCGCGGGGGACACCACGCGTGGCCAACCGCCTCCTGAAGCGGGTGAGGGACTACGCTCAGGTGCGCGCCCAGGGCGTCATCACTGAGGAGGTGGCCAAAGCAGCCCTCTCCATGCTGGAGGTGGATGAGCTGGGCCTGGACGACATTGACCGCAGGGTGCTGCGGACCATCATTGAGAAGTTCGACGGTGGCCCCGTGGGGATAGACACCATCGCCGCAGCTATCTCCGAGGAGGCAGACACCATCATGGATGTCTACGAGCCCTATCTTTTGCAGTTGGGCTTCATTGACCGCACGCCCCGCGGCCGTGTGGCCACCAGGCACGCCTACGAGCACTTGGGCATCCCCTACAAAGGGGAAGAGCAGCCAACATTGTTCTGACGAACGACATTGTTACTCTTTAGTGAAGACGGACACGGGCCAGGTGTTCGAGATATATTTCAATCGCGGGCTGGGGAAGCGTTATTGGGTGTTGTATAAGGAGCTCATCTAGATGAAAGCCGCATCCGTCATCGTCTTGGACACCGAGGGCCGGAAGCTTTCGCCCACTACACCTGAAAAGGCGAGGCGATTGCTGGCGGAGGGAAGGGCCAAACTTGTGAGCGATGACGAACAGACCCGCCCCCAACATGGAGAGCAATCCGACTTGGGGAGGCGCTTTTCGCCCTCAATTCCTCGGCGAGTCTGCTCGTCAGAGGAGCCCTTTATCATTCAGCTTCCCTATGCCGTGGAATTGCCGAGGCCAAAGGGGGTGAAGAAAGAAAGGATAGGTGAGGGGAAACGCATCCTCCTCCACATTTGCTGTGCCCCTTGTGCTACTTACCCTGTCAAACGATTGCGGGAGGAAGGCTTCGCGGTCACGGGCTTCTGGTACAATCCCAACATCCATCCCTGGACGGAGCACGAACGGCGGCGGGAGAGCGTGCAAAAGTATGCCAAGGCAGTTAACTTGCCCATGATCTGGCATGAGGGATATGAGATGCCCCTCTACCTGCGAGCGGTGGTGGGGCACGAGAGATTTGGGGAGCGCTGCCGAATCTGCTACCGCTTGCGGCTGGAGAAGACGGCGCAGGCAACTGCTGAGCGGGGCTTCGACGCCTTCACCACCACCCTCCTCATTAGCCCCTATCAGGATCAGGCCCTGATCAGGGAAATCGGCGAGGAGGTAGCCACGGAGCACGGGGTGGAATTCTACTTCGAGAACTTCCGCCGGGGCTGGTCGGAGCGGGGGCGTCTCACCCGCGAGCACGGCCTCTACCGCCAGCAATACTGCGGCTGCATCTACAGCGAGTGGGAGCGCTACAACAAAGCGCATATTGACGTTTTGCTAGCCGAAATGGGTAACGAGTCAATGAG
Source organism: uncultured Anaerolineae bacterium (assembly GCA_964420815.1). Taxonomy (GTDB): domain Bacteria; phylum Chloroflexota; class Anaerolineae; order CAYQVA01; family CAYQVA01; genus CAYQVA01. The sequence continues at coordinate 790 of CAYQVA010000153.1, read as the reverse complement.
TGACAGGGTCAACGAGGTGCCTGTTACTTCATCATAACCCCTCATCAAGGTTCTAGGGTCAGCGAGGTGATGGAGATGTCGGGGTTTGAGGCCATGGGCAGGATGCTCGTTTTCATGGGGCTTCTGGTGGTCATCATGGGGCTCCTTTTGATTCTCGTCCCCAAGCTGAAGGTGCCCTTCCTGGGCAGGCTCCCCGGCGACATCATCGTCCAGCGGGAGAGGTTCAGCTTCTACTTCCCCATTGTCACCTGCATCGTGCTTAGCATCCTGCTGACCATCCTGCTGAACTTCATCGCGCTGATATTCCGCAGGTAATGGTATCACTCTGTCAACGAATGGGAAACGAATTAACGGATGAACCCTATTCGTTAATTCGTTCGGCATTCGTTGTCAGACAGATAGGTTGCGATGAAGACAAGCGAGTTCGATTATCATCTGCCAAAAGGGCTCATCGCCCAAACGCCCATCGAGCCCCGCGATGCCTCGCGGCTGATGGTGCTCGACCGCGCTACAGGGACCATCGAGCACCGCACCTTCCGAGACATCGTGGAGTACCTGCGGCCGGGCGACGTTTTAGTGTGCAATCAGAGCCGCGTCATCCCCGCTCGCCTCTACGGACGCAAAATCCCCACCGGCGGCAAGGTGGAGCTTCTGCTCCTCACAAAGCGTGGGGAGGGCATCTGGGAGGCGCTCGTCAAGCCGGGGAGAAGGGTAAGAGTTGGGACAAGGATAGAGATAGGGGTTAAGGTTTATGGGATAAGAGGCGATTCCCCTCCCCTCTCCCCTCTCC
>CAYQVA010000152.1:0-4544 GCA_964420815.1 uncultured Anaerolineae bacterium | reverse complement strand
TAAGTGCGCTCGTTGGCTACAATCCCCCTCGCCTCCAACCTCTGCCCGCCTATCTCGAACTCGACAGGCTTGTTCTCCACTACGCAAGCGCACATATAAGTGGCCGATGTGGGGTAGAGCACCCAATATCTGGCCTGCGGGTTCTGGCTGGTGAGTTTTCGGCGGTAATCCAGCCACTCCAGGACATTCATCCGCTCCGCTTTCTCCCCACGCCGCCTCTCCCATTCGGCCTGGGCTGCCTCCAACCACCGGGCCAGGTGAAGGTATCCCCTCCTCCGTGCTTCCTCGGCGGTAAGCAGGGTGTAGCCCGTCCCCTTTGGCTCGATGGGGAGGACAACTAGGCGGAAGGGGAGGTGACCGAAGGGGAGGAGGTCGGTGGAGAGGATGGTGGCATAGAGGAAGCGGCCTTCCACGTTGCCCCTCATGACCAGCCCCTTGTAGGCGGCCTTGGCCTGCCTCTTCGCCCGCTCCGCCGTCTCCAAAGGGGGCAGGGAGGAGTCGAAGCCCAGGGGCGAGGCTTTGACCTCCACGAACCAGCAAGAGCGCGGGACAAGGGTCGCCCCTTGGCTGAAGCGGCCTTGATAGGGGCTTGCCCCTGGCAACACCACCCCTTCCCTGGTCGCCCAGAAGGTGCGCTCACCCCTTCGGTTGAAGAATAACCGCTCCCCAGCGACTTTCAGAGCCTTGGTGGCCTCTTCGAGATCGGCGTTTCGGCGGGGGAGCGTCCCACGAAAAGTTCGGCAGGGAAGGGGATAGGAGATTTCCGGCCTCTCCTCCTTCCTGGCGAGCACCACGCAGGCGGGGACGTTGAAGAGGGGTTCCACCTCCTCTAAATCCCAAATCTCTTCAAACCTCACCGTCGCCTCTGTGAAGGTGAACTTCCCCTGGCGAAAGGCGTCATGTTGGTCGGCGGTGAAGATGCTGTGGGGCAAGACGAAGGCGATAACCCCATTGGGCTTAAGGTAAAGGTCGGCTGTACGAAGGAAAAAGAGCGTCCCCAGCTCCATCTGGGTGATGAGCTCGGCTTTGCCGAAGAGGAGGTTGTAGGTCTGGGTGATTTGCTTTTTGAGGAACCTCTGGTACTCCCCCCGCTCCACATAGCGGAAGGAGAGCCAGGGAGGATTGCCGACCACGAAGTCAAATTTACCCCTGAGGAAAAGGGGTTTGTAGATATTCTTGAGCACGAAGGCCCAGATGGTGTCCCGCCTGGCCCGGATGAGGCTTCGCAGCGCCTGGGAGATGTAGAAGATGGCGGAAGCAAGTTGTGTGTCTTCGGCCAGCCTGGGGAAGTGGGCTCGGAGGTAGTTGATGAATTGCTCCTCGGTCGCCTCCCCCATCTGAACGGCGAAATCCCTAGCTGCCTCGATGGCCTCGTCGTAGAGGGCGGGTTCCTCCACTAGCTTCTCGGGCAGATGGACGGTCTGGTCATCCAGTTGCACCCTGTAGCCGGGGAGCGGCCTCTCGAAGGAAGGCTGCAACTCCCGCTCCGGCAGGCGGATAGCATCAGCTAGGTAAATCGGGATGGGTACTTTCCGTATTCTCCCTCGATGTTTCGTCAAAAGGTCGCCCAGGGCCAGGATGTAGTTCGTCTTGGCTACGATGACCGCCAGAGGGTGGATGTCAACCCCGGCGACGGAATCGAGTATGTGGCGGAGGGTTCTGGCCGAGTCGCCCAAGCGTCCCCGCTTCTCCCGGATGGCTTTGTAGAGGAAGGTCCCTGAACCACACGCGGGGTCGAGGACTGAGCCCTCAGGATTTCGGTCCAAGAGGGCGTTGACCATCTTGTGGGCCAGCCAGTCGGGGGTGTAATACTCGCCCAGGTCGTGGCGGGTCGCCGGGTCCACCAACTCCTGATAAAGGGATTTCAGCACGTCCTCGGAAAGCTCCCGTAGCCAATATTTGGCCAGGAGGTTGTAGAGCCTGCGGCTGGCCTCGATGCCCACCTCTCGGACGGCTTCTCGGGCTATCCAGGAGAAGAAGTCCTCCTCCAAGAAGTTCTCGATGCCCTGTTCCTTGAAGAATTGCCCCTCCAGTACCCGGATGAGGGTCTCGTCGTCGGGAGGGGATGATGGTTCGGCCAAGCGCATCCAGCTTATGAGCTTGGCCAATGTGGCCAGGTAGGTGTGGCGGATGAAAAGCTCCTCGTCGGCCACTGGGCCGCCGTAGGTGATGCGGAGGTACTTAGCCCAGCTCTGGTAGACGACGTCGAATTCGCTCTCGCCCTTCACTCCCTCCCAGGTGGAAAGGAGCATTTGGCCCGTCACCTGGAAAGCGTGGCTCCTGAGCCCGAAGTCCTTGACGATGTTCTCGGTCTTGGGGGAGAGGATCTCCTGGCGCAGGAAGTAGCGATCCAGCCAGAAGTAGACCTCATGCGCCTTGAGGCTCGATAGGTCAATCACCTCAAGGGGTTCTAGACGAACATCTTCAGGATTTATGTCAAGCTTATCCCTCTCCTGAATCGTGGGCGAGTAGACCGCGAAGCCCACGCCATCGGTGGCGATGCAGAGATAGGGGGCTCGTCTGCCCGGCCCCTCCTGTGACCAAAGGACGGCGACGTATCTCCTGAGCTGCTCCTCCGCTTCCCTTTGGGTCTTCGTCAAGTCCCGCTCGAACTCGATGACCAGGTTGCCGAAGAGGTTGTCAACCCTGCCCCTCAGGATGCGATCCTTCTGTTTAACCTTCACGTATCTCTCGACGCCGGCCACGTAGTCCTCGATGAAGCCGGGTTGCACCCCGAACAGCTCTTTGAGGAGCAGGAGGAAGCGCTGGGACTTGGCGGGCTCGCTCTGCTGCGATCGCACCGATTCCAGGTAGGCGGAGATGATCCGCTCCCACCTTGCTTGGCGAACATCCGGCATGCGAGCTGCCTTCTCGCGGAGCTTACTCCTCTTCCCCATGGCCTAACGCCTCCTTTGACAGGCGGCGGGCGATCTCGAAGGCGGCCGCGATGCGGATGATCTTGACGTCCGAGAGCCCTTTGAACTCCAAAAACTTTTCCAGGGGGACGTTTGCCATCTGAGAGAGCGAGCCGAACCTCTCCAGGACCTCCTCAGCGATCTCCTCGGCCGGCTTCCCCTTGATGCCGGTGGATATGAGGATGGCCAGAAGCTCGGCATCGGAGAGGGCCTCAGCCCCCAGCTCCCGCAACTTCCCCCCTGGATGGGACCATCTCTTCATGCCAACAGCCTGCCGTCAAGAGCAACACTAATCCCTAATCACCTAGTCACCTAGTCCCCTTCCCCTACCTCGCGATGTGCATGGGCATGATGATGTGGGTGAAGTTCTCGACGCCGACAGGCTTGATCACGGCCGGGCTGGTGGGGGTCGTCGTCTCCAAAGCCACCTCAGCGGAGCCGATGACGCCGAGGACGTCCATGAGGTACCTGGCGTTGAAGGCTATCTCCAACTCCTCCCCCTCGACGACGGCGTCTATCTCCCCGACGTTGTCGCCTAACTCGGCCGAGGTGGCCATGACGGTCATCTGGCCAGGGGTCAATTCGCCCCCGGGGATGACCTGGATGCGGACCAGGTTGGCTGCATCGCGGGCGAAGAAGAAGGCGACCTTGATGGCCTTCAAGAATTCATTGGTGTTCACTACCGTGCGGGTGGTATAGCTCTTGGGGATGATCTGCCGGTAGTCGGGGAAGGTGCCCTCGATCAGTTGGGAGATCAGCTCCACGTTGCTCGCCTTGAAGAGGGCCTGATTGCGGTCCGGGGCGATGATGAGGGTGATGGGTTCCTCCTCTTCGGAGGCGATGCGGCTGAGCTCCTGGAGCGCCCTGGCGGGGATGATGACGCTCAAGGGCTCGGAGACGGGCTCGGCAAGCTCGGCTGTGCGCACCGAGAGGCGGAAGCCGTCGGCTGCGGCCAGGGTGAGCGACTTCTCCTCGAACTTGGTCAACACGCCCGTCAGGATGGGGCGGCTCTCATCGGTGGCCGCGGCGAGGGTCACCTGACTAATCATCTCGCGCAACATCTCCGGCTCGAGGCTCACCTGGTAATCGCCGGTGATGGAGGGGATCAGGGGGAACTCCTGGGCGTCAATGCCCTTGATGTTGGCCTCGAAGCGAGCGCACTTGAGGTTAAGGGTCTGGGTGCGTACCACGAGCTCCATATCAATCCGCTCCGGTGGCAGGGAGTTGACGAAGTCGGAGAGCAGGCGTGCCGGCACCGTGATGGCCCCCTCCTCCTCTACCTTGGCGCCGATCCAGCAGTTGATGCTGATCTCCAAGTTGGTGGCCGACAGCTTGAGGCGGGCTCCGTCGGTGGAGAGCATGATGTTGCTCAAGACCGGCAGGGTGCTCCTCGTGGCCACGGCGCGACCGACGATGGAAAGCCCTTTAGCTAGATTCTCTTGTAAGCAGGAAACTTTCATAACTGTAACCTCCCTGATGATCCCATGATCGCTGCTCCAATCAGCTCAAGTATACTACAGATGGCGAATTTATTCAAGGTCTTGCGGTCTGCCTTTTACGTCCACATGAACCCTTCACTAACAGGAGTTACGCAGTTAGCAGTTGAGCGACGGCCATCTTTCCTCGCAG
>CAYQVA010000151.1:0-4566 GCA_964420815.1 uncultured Anaerolineae bacterium | reverse complement strand
CCGGCGGCCTCGACCTGCATGTCCGCCCCCTCGCCGCCGGTGAGGTCCATCACCACCTCACTGGGGGTCACCTCGCGGGGGTCGAAGACGTGGTCGGCACCGACCTTCTTCGCCAGCTCCCTCCGCACTTCAGAGAGCTCGAAGGCGATGACCTTGGAGGCGCCAGCCGCCTTCGAGAGGGCGATGGCCGCCAGGCCGATGGGCCCCGCCCCGTAGACGACCACGTAGGCTCCTGGCCTGAAGCCCCCTCCCCGCTCGAAGAGGGCGTTGTAGGAGACCGACGTCGGCTCCACCAGTGAGCCAGCCTCGAAGCCCTTCTCCTCCCCATAGCGCTCGATAAGGGCATCTATCTTCCAGCAATACTTGGCCCTCACGGCGATGTACTCGGCCATGGCCCCGGGGAGGGTGAAGCCCATCTCCTCCAGGTTGACGCAGTGGTTGGGGAAGCCGTTGCGGCAGGGGGTGCAATAGCCGCACCACCACATCTCCTCCGCCGTCACCGCGTCACCCGGCTTGAGATCCTTCACCTCGCTCCCCACCTCCTCCACCACGCCCGAGAACTCGTGGCCGATGATGGTGGGGAACTTGGTGAGGCCGGGATAGAGCATATAGCCATCGGCATCGGTCTCATAGAAGTGGATGTCGGAGCCACAGATGCCGCAGGCCTTGACCCGGATCAAGACCTCGTCGGGGCCGGGGACGGGCTTCTCCACCTCCTGGATCTCCAGCCTGGGGTGACGCCAGACGCTGGAGCCGGTGAGGGCCTTCCCCGTCATCCTCTCGAACTCCGAGAGTTCGTAGCCCTCGCGGGGCTCCCACTTGGCAGTCAGGAACAAACCCTTCATCAGTTCTCCCTCCTTTTTATTCTCAATGGCCAAATCCCAATGACCAAATCCCAATGACCAATGGCCAAATTCCAATGAGGTCATTGGTCATTTTTTCATTGGTTCATTGCCTCCAGCCGATTTCAGCAAGCCTTCTTCTCACCTCTTCCAGGGTAGGGATTTCCGCAGTCCCGCTCTTCTCCACAGAGATGGAGGCCACGCAATTAGCGAAGACGGCCGCCCTGTATGGGTCGCCGCTCCTCTCCAGTTCGATGAGGTAGGCGGCGGCAAAGATGTCGCCCGCGCCGGTCGGATCAACCACCTCCTTCACCTTGAAAGCGGGTAAGCGGCGAGCCTCACCTCCTTGATAGACCGTCGCCCCCTTACTGCCCTGGGTGACCACCAGGATCCTCGCCCGGGAGGCGTAATCCAGTATCGTTCCCTCATCCCCTCCCACATCCTCCTCGCTCAGGATCACCGCATCGGCGCGGGAGAGCACCTCCTCTGCTCCCTCCCACGCCTTGGGGTAGACCCTCCCCTCCTCGTCCCAGCGGCGCAACCACCCCTGCGGGCTCACGCCGAGGAGCGAGTGGGGGAAGAGATGGACGATGTCAGTGCCCAGCTCCCCAGCCAAAGGGGCCAGGTAGACGATCCTCGCCTCCCTCCACCCTGGAGGGATGTCTTCGGCCTCGATCCTATCGGCCACAGCACCGATGTACTGAACCCTCATCTCGCCAAAGTAGACGTTCTTGAAAGTCGTGGTCGCTTCTGATGGGAGGGAGAGGACTTCGATGCCTTGAAAAAGGGGATAGAGGTCGAGGTCTGGGGAGGCCCTGGTCACGACCGCAGCCCGCAGCCCCAGGTTCCTAGCGGTGAGGGAGGCGAAGGTCACCGCCCCTCCGATGGTGTATCCGCCGTCTTGGAGGTCCTTGGTCAGGTGGCCGATAGCCAGGAAGTCCGGGCGATTCAATCGCTTCACATCCCTTTGCGTCTCTTCCATCCCCTTCATTCCCTCCTTCTGGCTTTCTCACGTATGCGGTGCTCGGTGCCAGCTCGCAGGCGCTGGATGTTTCCCCGCAGGGAGAGGGCGATCATCGCCGCCACCCCAACCCCATAGAGCAGGTGTGCCGGAGGCTGGCTGCTAACCACAGTCAGGCAAAGCAAGACCAGGGGCACTGTGAAGGATACGGTTAGGGAGCCGACCGAGGCGTAACCGGATGCCAGGGCGGCGATGATGCCGAGGGGGGCTACGATGACCAGTGCCTTAGGCGATAGGATGAAGAGCGCGCCCAAAGCCGTCATGGTGCCAACCCCTCCCCTAAAGCCGATGAAGGCCGACCAGTTGTGCCCCGCCACAGCACCCAGACCGGCTAGGGCCTCGGCGATGGGGGTCGGCAGGATGGCCCTCGCTATCAGCACGGCAGCCATCCCTTTGAGCACATCGCCCAAGACGGTGAGGAGGGCTGGCAGGGGCCCCGCAGAGCGCAAGACATTGGTCCCTCCCGTGTGGCCGCTGCCGTACTTGCGCACGTCAATGTCCCGCGCTTTGCCAGCGAGGTATCCAACAGGGATAGCCCCCAGGAGATAGCCGATCAAGATCGCCGAGACGTATCGAAAAGTGAGCATAATTATTTTTTCCGTTGTAAGTGGCGAGTGAAGTCCTCGATCGTCTCCTCGCCCAAGTAATTCAAGCTGATGCCGCTGGCGGAGGCGACGACCACCAATCGGCAGAGGAGCTCCAGCGTCTCCGTCTTGAGCAAGACATCATCTAATGAACTACCCCAGCAAACCACGCCGTGGTTCTCTAGAAGCAAGGCCTGGCTGTCTCGTGCCTTGGTCGCTGTGACCTCAGCCAGTTTCCGGCTCCCAGCGTGATAGTAGGGCACCCGCCCCACCTTCCCCAGGTAAGCCATCGCCTCGGGGATGAGGTCGGCTCGCAATGCGATGTTGGAGCAGGCGACCAGGGTGGAGTAGAAAGGGTGGGAATGGAGGATTGCCCTTGCGCCCCCCTGCGTCCGGTAGATGCCCCGATGCAGGCCCGTCTCTATGGAGGGCCGCTTGCTCCCCTCCCAGGCCTCGCTGTCGAGTCGGCAGAGGACGAGGTCATCGTCGTTTAAGGTCCCAAGCTCCGACCCGGAGGCGGAGATGAGGAAGGCGTCTTTGCCCACCCTGGCACTGATGTTGCCGCTCCTGCCCCAGACCAGTTGCCTCTCAAAGGCCAGGCGCCCATACCCCTTCAACTCCTCCCGCACTTTCTCTAATCTGCTCATCTCGTTCCGACTGGCTCGCGCGCTACCTCACTCAGCCGTCAAAATCCAGCGACGGTAGAGTTCGTCCAAATCCTTGCCTGAGACCTCCTCGGCGATGCGCATGAGGTCGTTGGGCGTGGCGATGTCGTATTTATACTCCTCGTAATAGCGCCGCATGATCTCGAAGTAAACCTCATCCCCCACCTCCTCCCGCAGGGCATCGAAGAAGAGGGCGCCTTTGAGGTAGACAATTGTCCCATACTGCTCCCAGCCCTCGAAGCTGTAGACTGGTTGTGCGACAGGGGCGTCTCTTTCCTCCTCGACAAGCTTCTGACATCTCTCCTGGAAGTAGCTCCGCATCCCATCGGCATAGTGTTCGCCGTGGGCGGATTCCATGTAGAGGAGCGATGAGTATGTGACCAGCGCCTCGTCCAGCCACGGCTCGTCAATGACGTCGTTGCCCACGACGCTATACCACCATTGGTGGGCGACCTCATGGGCAACTACAAGCTCGAAAGAGCCCTCACCCTCGCCGACATAGAACCTATCGTCTATAAGAATTAAGCCCGGGTATTCGACGCCGCTGACCCCGAGGGGAACCTCGACGACGTCCAGCTCGGAGAAGGGATAGGTGCCGAAGTGCTGGTTGTAGAACCGGAGGGAATTAACGGCGAACTGGAGCGCTTTCTCGCCGCCACTCCTGTGGTTTGACAGGTAATAGGAGTTTACCGTCGTATCCCCCACCCTTTCTCTCATCACCTCGAACTCCTTGCTCAGGGCGATGAAGAAATCGCGCATCGGCCCGCTGCGATAGAAGGCCGTTTTCGTGCCATCATCGTTGAGCACTGTCTTTATTTCGCTGCCTGAAGCGACTATGACCGCCTCTTCCGGGGCGGTGATGGAGACAGTGTAGAGGGCCGTGTCGCTGTAGACCGCATCGCCGAGGTTGATAACAGGGTCCAGGTTCCACCCCTCATCGTCGTAGACGGCCAGGATGGGATAGCAATTGGCCAAGGCCATCACCCCCTCAGCGTAGTTGTAGATGCCGTAGTTGGCCCTATCAACGGGGTCTTGAGGGATTGTGGCCACGAAATCCATGCTTATCTCGATTCGGCCTTCGGGAGGGAGGAATTCAGGCAGGCTCACCCTCATGACGGTGTCATCGAGCTCGAAGCTGGGTTGCACCTCCTGGCCGTTGACCATTACCGCGATCACCTCGAGGCCGCCTCCATCGAAGACCTCCCTCGCGTTAGGGAAGAGGCGGAAGCAGACCTCCTCCAGGACGACATCCTCGTTATTGGTGTAGGTCACCTTCTCCTCGCCCACAATGGTCAGCTCCTCCATATCAATATTGAGGGCTATATCGTAGTGAGGGGGGTCGTCCAGGGTGAGGAGGTCGCCCCTGGCGGCGGGGATCATTGCCCTCTCATGGGCCACGGCCTCCATAAGCTCCACGATGGGTGTGGGGGTAGGGGTAGGGATGGCCGTGGAAG
>CAYQVA010000150.1:0-4587 GCA_964420815.1 uncultured Anaerolineae bacterium | reverse complement strand
GTTATCCATCCGCACTATCAGCCGATGATTAGCTGTCTCGCCTTATGCATTAGAGACCCTGTGCATATAGGCGGCGAGGCAGCTAATCAGATACGGTATAGGTCTGTCCGTCAACCCTTACCTTGCCTACCTCGTTAACCTCGATCAGGAAGGTCTCGTCTTCGACTATAGCGATATACCTCGATGTATGCTCTCCCAACGCCCAAACCTCCTCCAGTTGGTCATGCCGACGCTATCCCAGGGAACCAATGCATTCCTGGGCCGCTTGCGCTGGCGATGAGCCACCAGCGTGGCCGCAATGACCGCTGCCTTCAGGTGAGCGGCCTCTTCCTTCTCGACAGCCAAGAAAGGCCTGTCCAGGAAACGAGTATCTAACCGGCCGGCGAGGAACCGCGTGCTGTTCAGGATCTGCTGGTGGAAGAGGATGTTGGTCTTAATGCCCATGATACAATACTCATTCAGGGCGCGCCGCATGCGTAGGACCGCCTCGGCCCGCGTCTCTCCCCAGGTGATCAGCTTGCCGATAAGAGAGTCATAGTAGAGGGAGACCTCAAACCCCTCATAGATGCCGCTCTCAACCCGCACGCCGGGTCCAGCGGGCTCGTAGATGCGGGTGATACGGCCTGCGGAGGGGAGGAAGCCCTCATAGGGGTCCTCAGCCAAGATGCGACACTCAATGGCCCAGCCATGTAGCTTCACATCCTCCTGGCTGTAGCGCAGCTTACGCCCCGAGGCGATGCGCAGTTGCTCCTTGACGATGTCTATGCCCGTCACCATCTCGGTGACCGGATGCTCCACCTGGAGACGGGGGTTGACCTCCAGAAAGTAGAAGTTGCCGTCTTTGTCCAGCAGGAATTCCACAGTGCCGGCATTGGTATAATTGGAGGTGCGGGCCACCTCAACGGCTACCTGGCCCATCTCCTCGCGCAGCTTTTGATCGAGGGCCCTTGATGGCGCCTCCTCGATCAGCTTCTGGTGTCGCCGTTGGATGGAACCCTCACGTTCGCAGAGGTGGATGACGTTTCCGTGCTCGTCAGCGAGGATCTGGAATTCGATGTGGCGGACCCCCTCGATGACCCGTTCCAAGTAGAGGGTGCCATCGCCGAAGGCCGCCTCCGCCTCACGGCGGGCAGAGGCTAGGGCACTGGGAAGCTCCGCCGCTGAGTTTACGATGCGCATCCCCTTCCCCCCTCCGCCAGCGGCGGCCTTGACCAAGAGGGGATATCCAATGCGCTGGGCGGCCACTATCATGTCCTCGTCTCCCAGGTCTTGGTCAATGCCCGAGATCACAGGGATGCCGGAGGAGATCATAAGGCGGCGGGCGGCGACCTTGTTGCCGAGGAGTTCGAGGACTTCGGGGCTCGGCCCGACGAATATGATGCCCGCGGCCTGGCATGCGCGGGCGAAGTCGGGATTCTCCGCTAAGAAGCCGTACCCTGGGTGGATGGCATCCACCTTCGCCTTCTTCGCCACCTCAATGATGCGGTCAATGCGCAGGTAGCTCTCGCGAGCCGGGGCGGGGCCGATGGGGTAGGCCTCGTCGGCGTAGCGTACATGCAGGGCGCTCCGATCGGCATCGGAGTAGACGGCCACTGTGCTGAGCCCCAGCTCCTTGCAGGCCCTTAGGACCCTTACGGCGATCTCGCCGCGATTAGCTACCAGAACCTTCTTGAACATATCCCCTTCCCATCGCGCCGATTCAGCCCTTATACTCTTTGATGATGAGCGAGACGTTCTGCCCCCCGAAGCCGAAACCGTTAATCATGGCTGCCCTCACCTTTCGCTTCCGCGCCACTTGAGGCACGTAATCCAGGTCACACTCCGGATCGGGTGTCTCCAGGTTGATGGTGGGTGGGATAATCCCATCGCGAATGGCTAGCACAGCAGCGACGGCGGAGATGGCCCCTGCCGCCCCAAGCAAGTGGCCTACCATGGACTTAGTAGCGCTGATGGCCACCTGATAAGCGTGTTCGCCTAATGCCTTCTTGATGGCCTTAGTCTCAGATACGTCGTTCAACAGGGTGCCCGTGCCGTGGGCGAAGATAACGTCAATCTCTTCTGGCTTCATCTGAGCGTCCTCTAACGCCCGCTTCATCGCCCGGGCAGCCCCATCGCCCTCAGGATCAGGGGCGGTGATGTGGTAGGCATCGCCGGTGATGCTCCCTCCCGCCACCTCGGCGTAGATATGCGCCCCACGCCCCAAAGCGTGCTCCAGCGTCTCCAGGATCATCACCGCTGCCCCCTCGCCGAAGACGAATCCGTCGCGATCCCTGTCGAATGGGCGACAGGCCCTCTCTGGCTCGTCGTTACGTTTGGAAAGGGCACCCATACGTCCGAAGGCTGCGAAGGCCAGGGGGGTGATGGCCGACTCTGTTCCTCCGGTTATGATGGCCTCCGCCTCACCACGCCGTAGGATATGCATGGCCTCCACAAAGGCGTGGTTCCCGCTGGCGCAGGCCGTTGTGGAGGCGATGACGGGGCCCTTTGCGCCAGCGATGATGGAGATCTGACAAGCAGGGGCATTGGGCATCATGTTAGGGATGAAGAAAGGGCTGATGCGCCGCGGCCCCCTCTCCAGCAGCACCTTCGTCGCCTCCTCGATGTCCGCCATCCCCCCACCGCCGGTGTCGAGGATAACGCCCACGGATGGGCCGTTCTCCTCGTTAACCTGGAGGTTAGCGTCCTTCAGGGCCATCTTTGCCGCAGCGATGGCGAACTGGACGGGACGGCTGGTTCGCCTGGCTAACTTGCGGTCCATATAATCGTTAGGATCGAAGCCCTTAACCTCAGCAGCGATGCGCACGGGATAGCCTGTGGCATCGAAACGGGTGATGGGTCCCACACCGGAGACGCCATTGGTGAGATTGTTCCAGAACTCCTCGACCGTGAGGCCGATGGGCGTGATGACGCCCAAGCCAGTAATCACCGCGCGATGCACGCTAAATCCCCCTTTCCTAAAATCCTAATTCACAATAGGCATGAACCCTATAAATTTAAACACTCCTCCGCCCATTAAGTTACGGCCTCGATGGTTGCCCGAAGCGCCTCCAGAGCTCTGAGGATAGTTGTCGCGAGCTCATCATTTTCCCAAAAGACCAAAAAATCACGCAAAAAAACTATCCGGAGAGCATCTCTGCGGCGGCTTCCTGGACGAAGGAAAGAAGGGCCGTTTGCTCCGCCTCGTCCATCTCCCTCACCTGCTGTACATAGGCGGGAACATATTGGTGAAGGCTGGAAACAGTTTCCGAAGTGCGGCCGCTCCTGAGGAGAATCCCCAGGGCGATCCCCACGAAGAGGATCAGGGTTATCTCCGGTGTGGCTAGCGAGGAAAGGAGGCGGCCGATGACCATCGAAGCCTCTGAGCTTTGACGCACCGCCCAGATGCAGAGCAGGAGGGCCAGGATCAGGTAAGCGCAGAATAGCAGAGGAGAGCGTGTCTTCGGCAATTCGGCCAGGGTCTCTTTAAGGACGGGGGCGATCCCCCTATCTTTAGCTTCAGTTAGCTTATTGAGGAGCTCCTCCTTCGTCCTCTCCCAACTCTCCTCCCTCTCCGCCACCCTTTCCCTTTGTCGTAGCTTATCGTAGGCCTTGCGCGTGGGGTAAAAGAGAACCATCGAACGGCCCACAACCCCCTCTCTCCGATCTACCCGGCGCTCTATCCCTAGAAAGCCCTCCCTTGCCAGTAGCGTTAACAGGTCATAGGCCGTCCATTTGCTGACATGCAGTCTCTCGGCCACCTCAGTGTAGTGCACGGGTGCCCCTCTATCCTCGTAACACCTTATCGTCGCCTCTAAAAACTCACGCTGTCGGCTGGTAAGCATGGTTCAACCTCCATCATTATTATACTACCAAATTGATATGCATGTCAAGAAGCTGCACTACGATCCTCAGGCATCGAACTATAGACCAGACCTCCAGGTCTGCTCCTCAGATGAATTACTTGCTCCCCACCTTCCAGCTGTATGGGGAGTGTCCTACTGAAAATGGGGGATGATGAACCCAAAGAGGCAGAGGGCGTCGAGGGCCAATAGCCCCAAGAAAAGGAGGCCGAGCAGGAGTCGCTCGTGCTCTTTGGCCAGTAGCTCGCGGAGGCCAATGACGAAGAAGAGGCCGATGGGCACGATGGCCGGGAAGAGGTAGCGCCCCTGGTGCTGGACGAACTTGAGGTTGTACCAGAGGTAAGAGAGAAGAGAGAAGAGAGAAGAGAGGGCTAGCAAGGCCAGTGCGCTCCTCTGAAAGGGGGAAAGCAGGGCGCGCCGTCGGAAAACCTTGACGGCGAAGAGGGCGAAGCCTAACCCTGCCACAGCACAAAGCAGCGCCAACCCCAGATAGATGCGCTCGTCAATTAGGATGCCCATCCAGCCGAACTGGGCCCAGAAGCTCTTGAAGGTGGTGAGGACGAATTCCCTGGTCACTTTTGCCGCTCCGAATCGGGCTACCCACTCTGCCGTCCGTGGTTGGCCGACGACAATGGCGTCGTGTCGCCTCCAGCCGAAGAGATCGAAATCGCCGTAGATTAAGAGGTTACGCAGGAACCACCAAAAAGATAAGAGGGAGCTGAGGGAAAGGAGGGGGAGGAGGAGGGAG
>CAYQVA010000149.1:0-4588 GCA_964420815.1 uncultured Anaerolineae bacterium | reverse complement strand
GTGGTGGAGAGGACAGTGGTAGTCACTAAAGAGGTGCCGGTTGAGGTCACTAAGGTCGTGGAGAAGCCAGTGGTGGTCACGCCTACACCCACTCCTGCACCTACGCCTACACCTCTGCCCCCGCCGCCTAAACTGAAGAACCCTGACACCCTCATCTATGCCACTATCGGGACCATCAGGACCTTGGATCCGCCCTTCCACTACGATACCGCTAGTGCCACCTGCATCTGGCAGATCTATGAGCCCCTTATCTTCTTTAAGCGGGAGAAGCCAGACGAGTTCGTCCCCATGCTGGCTGAAAGCTGGGAGATCTCCGAGGATGGTAAGACCTACACCTTCCACATCCGCAAGGGGGTGAAGTTCCACGAGGGCGGAGACCTGGAACCCCATGACATCGCTTATAGCTGCTGGAGGGGCATGATTCAGGACCGCTCCGGAGGCCCTATGTGGATGTTCCTGGAGCCACTCCTTGGGGTAAGCTCCATCGAGGACTTGGCCAAAGAGATCGCTGGGGTGGAGAAATTCGAGGATGTTGACAAGGCCTCCTTGGTAGAGACCTGCAAGAAGGTGAAGGAGGCAGTGACCTACGACGACGACAAGTGGACGGTCACTTTCCACCTCAAGGAGCCTTGGGGGCCCTTCATGATGATGCTTGCCCAGCCCTGGTTTGTGGCCATGGACCAGGAGTGGATGGTCGAGCAAGGCGCCTGGGATGGCTCCTGCGAGACTTGGGTAAAGTACCATGACCTTAAGGATGAGGAATATGTGACCTACAACAAGGCCAACGGCACCGGACCCTTCAAGCTGGAGCACTGGAAGCCCGGCGATGAGATCAGCTTTGTGCGTAATGATAACTACTGGCGCACCGAGCCTATATGGGAAGGTGGACCCAGCGGTCCAGCCAAGCTGAAGCGAGCGGTCTACAAGATCGTGCCCGAGTGGGGCACCAGGTTCGCCATGGCTCAGGCTGGGGATGCCGACATCTTCTACGTGCCCAGGCAGTACACTCCTCAGGTCGATCCCCTTGTGAAAGAGGAGATCGTGGCGGGCAAGAAGAAGATCGTCAATCCTAAGGGGATCTTCCGCCTCTTCAAGGATCTGCCTGAGATGGCTGCGGCCGACTGCTTCTTCACCTTTAAGGTCGACGTTACAGGAGGCAACCCCTACATCGGCAGCGGCAAGCTCGATGGGAACGGCGTCCCGCCGGACTTCTTCTCCGATATCCACGTGAGGAAGGCCTTCAACTACGCCTTCGACTGGGATACCTTCATCAAGGAGGCTTGGCTGGGCGAGGCCATCCAGCACAGGGGGCCCATCCCCGCAGGACACATCGGCTATAGGGAGGACTCAGAAGTATACCACCATGACATGAAGAAGGCCGAGGAGGAGTTCAAGAAGGCTTGGGACGGGAAGCTCTGGGAGAAAGGCTTCTATCTCCAGGTCCTCTACAACACGGGCAACGACCAGAGGAAGACGGCCGCCGAGATCCTCGAGAAGAACATCGAGAGCCTGAACCCCAAGTTCAAGATCTCGGTGGTGGACGTCCCCTGGGCAGTCTATCTCAGGGAGATGGACGCTGGGCGGCTGCCCGTCTTCTTCATCGGCTGGCTCCAGGACTACCACCATCCCCATAACTGGGTCACACCTTACATGTCCAGGCATGGGACTTTCGCCGCATGGCAGAATCTCCCCGATGAGTTCTACGATAAGGCCGACAAGCTGATCGCTGAGGCGGTGAAGCTCCCGCCCGATAAGGCCCGCCCCAAGTACGAGGAGCTTCAGAAATTGGCTATCGACTACGTCATCGATCTCTTCGGGGTGCAGCCAACGGGACGCCACTACGAGCAGCTCTGGGTCAAGGGCTGGTACTTCAACCCGGCCTACTTTGGACCTTGGTTCTACGTGCTATCGAAAGGTGAGTAGCCGGAGCCTAAGGGCAAGGGCCGGGAGCTTGGCCCTTGCCCTTTTATCAAATAATCGGGGTATATCGATATGATCGCTTATATCATCCGCAGATTGCTCATCTTGCCAGTGATTCTCCTGGGGGTCACCCTTATAGTCTTTTCCATGACGATGCTGCTCGACCCTCGCGAGCGGGCTACCCTTTACATCTCTTCTATTCCCAGAACGGGTGACGCGCTCCAGAAGCTCATTGACAAATATGGCCTGGATGACCCCTTCCATGTCCAGTATTGGCGTTGGCTGAAGGGGTTGTTCCATGGCAACCTCGGCTACTCCAGGATAGCCCACAAACCCGTCCTGGAGGCCATCGCTTATTACTTTCCGGCCACAGCGGAATTGGCCATTGCCAGTGCTATCCCTATGCTGCTGCTGGGCATATGGCTGGGGGTGATCTCCGCTGTGCATCATAACGGTCCTATCGATCACTTCAGCCGTATCTTCGCCCTCGTGGGCTGGTCTTTCCCCTCCTTCGTTTTCGGACTCTTAATGCTTATGATCTTCTACGCCAAGTTGGATTGGTTCCCCGCGGGCAGGCTCTCTGAGTGGGCTACGGCAGCTGTCCTCTCCCCCGATTTCGTCCAATACACCCGGATGAACACCGTTGACGCCCTGCTTAACCTCAGGTTCGATATATTCTTGGATGCGGTGCGGCATCTGATCGCGCCGGCGATCACTGTATCGTATTTATGGTGTGCCCTGCTCGTGAGAGTTACCCGCTCCTCCATGTTAGAGGCATTACATCAGGATTATGTGGTGACAGCTCGAGCCAAGGGCCTTAAGGAAAGCGACGTCATCAATAAGCACGCCCGACCTAACGCTATGCTCCCGGTTGCTACCCTGGGAGGCATACTGATGGTCGGGCTCTTCAGCGGCCTTTTCATCACCGAGTTAGTTTTCAATTACCGAGGGATGGGTTGGTGGTTTGGACAATCCGCTTTGCACTTGGATGTGATCGCGGTTTTGGGGTTCACTCTGTTCCTGGGAGTGCTTTACATCTTCGCGAATTTGGCCGTTGACGTCCTGTATGCCTATCTCGATCCAAGGGTGAGGCTGCAGTAGAAACCAAGGGGGGCTTTATGGCAACGGTAAAGGAGAAGGTTAAGCGAGAAAGCATTTTGGATATAGGGCTCCTCACCCGTTTGAGGGCGAGGCTGGAGATCCCCAGCACGGTCAGGCGCCTGATCTTTAACCCTCTCTCGCTCCTTGGCATCATCATCGTGCTCTTTTTCGCTGCTATAGCCATCGCCGCTCCCCACCTCGCCCCGCCAAAGTATCCTGAGGACCCCTATAGGATACCGCGGGATGGATTCATAGCGGAGCCGCATCCACCCTGCGCGGAACACCCATTCGGCACCACCGAGGGCCAGTATGATATCTATTACGGCATAATCTGGGGAACACGAACCGCCTTTAAGGTGGGCTTAATCATCACCGGCGTGGCGTTCCTGATAGGGGTGACCGTGGGGTCGATCGCCGGGTATTTCGGAGGCTGGGTGGATGAGGTGCTGATGAGGATAGTGGAGGTGTTTCAGGCCTTCCCCTTCCTTTTGGGGGCCGTTACCGCGGCGGTGGTATTGAAGAGCCATCCCCAGATCGCTGGGCGTGGCGGGGGGATCTTCGCAGGGATAGCCGCCCTCGCCCTCTTCGCTTGGCCTACTTACGCTCGCTTGATCCGAGGGGATATCCTCTCGGTCAAGGAGAGGGATTATGTGTTGGCGGCAAAGGCCCTTGGGCTCAGCGACTTCCGAATCATTCTCAGGCATGTCCTCCCTAACGCCATCTACTCCACGATAGTGGTAGCTTCGATGGATATCGGCTCCTACGTGCTGAGCTTCTCAGCGCTCAGCTTCTTGGGCCTGGGGGCGGATGTGGGTTATGCTGACTGGGGTCAGATGCTCAGCTTCGCCCGCAATTGGATCCCCGTTCTTGCAGATTTCTGGTACATCATCATCTACCCAGGAATGGCCATTTTGCTCTTCGTGTTAGGCTGGAACCTCATCGGCGACGCCTTCCGTGATATCTTGGATCCCAAGATGCGCCGTCCTCGCCAATGAAATCCGTCCTGGCTGGGCGGAAACTCTGAATGCAACTCTAAAAGCGGGGAACATTGTTCCCCGCTTTTATATGAGGGAATTAAGCCGATGTTCACGCTGAGAAGCAAATCGACTTTGATCGTCTACCTGGTTATCCTAGGCTTCTTCGCTGTGCACATGGTATATAGGGCCCGCTATGCCATAGGGCAGCTGCGTTCGTCAAGGGTATATCTCGCCGCAGTCGAGTGCAATGGTAAGGTATACGCCCTCGGTGGGATAGATAGCAATCGCAGGTATCGGGATGAGGTGATGGAGATAAGGTCCGGCATCAGGCGTGCTAAGATAGTGGCCCATCTGCCTCGAACCGTAGCCCACTTAGCGGCCGCTCAGGCAGGGGGAAAGATATATGCTATCGGGGGATACGACGGCCAAAGGCTCCTGGACGAGATAGTGGAGATAGACCCCTTAAGTGGCCGAGTGGAGGTGATAGGGCACTTGCCTTCAGCCAGGGCTTTCCTTGCCGCTGCTGAGGCAAGGGGAAAGGTATACGCCCTTGGGGGATGGGACGGCCGCCTCCTCGATGAGGTGGTGGA
>CAYQVA010000148.1:0-4671 GCA_964420815.1 uncultured Anaerolineae bacterium | reverse complement strand
CATCAAGGTAACGAGAAGTCTCTCCGAAAGATATGAGAAAATGCATAAAGCTAACGGAGAGAGTTCTCGTTATGCAAAACTCCGCCAGAAGACGGAGAGACTTCTCGTTAGTAACGAGAAGTCTCTCCGAAAAATATGAAAGAATGTATAAAGTAGAGTGAGTGCATAGCTCTGACAGAAGACGGAGAGACTTCTCGTTAGAGGCTGGCAAAAAGCGATTCGTTGTGCTATAATTTTGGCAGGGAGGTCAGGAGGTAAAGGGCGATGCCAGAGCCGATGGAGATACGCCTGGGCGATGTGGTCCGCCTACGCAAGCCGCACCCTTGCGGCGGATACGAGTGGCGGGTGGTTAGGCTCGGCGCCGACATAGGTATCAAGTGCCTCACTTGCGGCCGCCGCGTCCTTCTGCCGCGCCGAACCTTCGAGAAGCGGGTGAAGGCCTTCATCGAGCGCGGCGAGGAGAAACGCGCAGCCATGACCATAGGCGGAGGGATTTGGAGCTCCATCACCAAGGTGGGCATCCGCAGACGCGTCTGGGAGATGCTGGAGAGGGAGAACATCGCCGCCTTCCCCCGCCCCTGCTTCGGACGCATCCCCAACTTCGTGGGCAACGAGGAGGCAACGATGCGCCTGCTGGGGCTGGACGAGTTCAAGCAGGCCCGCTGCGTCTTCTGCGCCCCCGACCACGCCCTGAAGAGGGCCCGCGATCTGGTGCTGGAGGAAGGCAAGGTGTTGGCCGTGGCCACGCCCCACATGCGCTCCTTTCTGGAGATACACCCTAAGGACAAGCCCATCTCGACCACTATCAAGGGGCTCCTTGAGCACGGCGAACCCCTCGTTACCCCCGTAGACCTCATCGTCCAGGGGAGCGTGGCCGTTGACAGGTTCGGTAACCGCCTGGGCAAAGGGAAGGGCTACGGCGACCGGGAGATCGCCTACCTGCGGGAAAAGAAGCTGGCTGCCTCCGACGTCAAGGTGGTCACCATCGTCCACGAGGCCCAGATACTAGACGACCTCTCGCACCTGATGGACGAGAACGACATCCCCGTTGATTACATTCTGACCCCGAGCAGGGTGATAAGGTCGTTGGATTACCGAAAAGGCCTCGGCGAACCCCGGTAACTGGCTCTCTGCTGACCCCCAGGGCATGCTTTTGGGGGGAGAGGTATAGGGGTTGTGTGTTGCTGCCGAAGGCGTCACACACAACCCCTTTTTCTATCGAGCGAATGTACTCACGAATTAATCCGTGGGTATATCGGCCTCAAAGATCCAAACAGCCCCACTGGAGTAAACAAGACGGTAGTGGGGGCTGCCCAGGAGCATCTGAGGCGTGATCCTGCCCCCCTTAGCCCCGATGTAGACGTGTGTCACCCCCTCCTCCCTGAGGAGCTTACGCATCCCCTCATCATCCAGCGAATCAGTCGTAGCTACCACCTCCGCCAAGGCGTTGACCTGAGCGATATATTCTGGGGAACTGTAGATGTAGATCGCCGGCGGCAGGGTCGTCTGGCGCCCGGCGAGGAGCTGTATCCAGTATCCCCCATCGGTGCCCACGTAGGTCCTCCCCTGCCAGAGGCGCGTGTTGATCAGGAACTTCGCCCCCTCAGGCGTGTTCTCGCGGATCCAATCCATGGCCGCCACATCGTCCCGCGTGGCCAAGACGGTGACCGGGTTGACTATGGGCAGGAGGCCCCGCGCGCCCCAGAGGGTCGCCAGGGCGATCAGCAGGCCGAGCACGGCCCGATAGGCCCTACGCCCCCTTCCTCTTAACCAGGCAAGGGGAACCTCGCTCAGGGAGCTAAGGAAGTAACCGCCCAGAATGGCGAAGGGCAGGAAAAGGGAGATGACCACCACCTCATTGTTCACCAGCCAGGTGCTCGGCAGGCCAAGGAGGGAGGGGTTGGTGAGCAGGAAGAGGGCTAGAACCCAGAGCGTGGTCAAAACCACGCCCCTCTCCCGCTTGAATAGGCCGAAGAGAGCCCCGCCAATGGAGAGGGCGATCAGCTCTCGGGTGTGCCCGACAAACAAGAAGTCGCGGGGAAAGGCGTTATACGAGGCAGGGCCCCGCAGTCGCGATGGGAGGGTGCTCAGGGGCGATAAAACGGCTATGAGGTTGACCAGCCAGGGGAGAGCCATTATGGCTGCGATGAGGCAGATCATAGCCGCCCTGAGCCAACACTCTAAGATCGCTCTAGGCTCCCCCCTACGGGCGAAGCTTTCGGTCAGGAGATATACCGCGAGGAAACAGGCATAGAAGATGGTGATGCTGTAGTGAGTTAGGAACAGCCCGGCCAGCGCAAGGCTCGCTAACGTCAAATCTCGATAGCTCCGTCCATCCCGCTCGATGGCGTCCAAGGTAAAGACGATGGCCAGCGGCAATATGGCAAGCCCCGTGAGTTGCGTGTAGCGCCCCCAAGTGACGTAGTAGGCAGGCATGAGCGAGATGGTGCCCACGATCATGGCGCCGATCAGCCCGGGCAGGGGGCGGCGCACCAGCCGCGTGACGAGGAGGTAGATAGGGAGGAGGATAAAGCCGTTGATCAGTTGTCCGACGATGAGCATCGCCTGCGGCACCTCAAGGCCCGAGAGCCAGTGGAAGAGGGCCACGAGGGAGTGGAAGCCGAAGTGGTAAATGAAGGTCTTGATCGGCAGGAGAGGCTCGTAGGAGTGGGGCACCCCTCCCTTCTCCACCATCAATTGCGAGATCAAGGTGTGATGTACCGAATCGATCCACAGGGGGAGGACGAGGTCGCGAACCTGGAGGAACCGCAGGATCAGGGATACGGCGAAGATGAAGGCAAAGCCGATGGTGTGGGGGCTACGGGCTGCCGCTGCCCAGCGCCTCAGATCGCGAAACCCCTTAGAGGCCATCCGCCACAGGGCCAGGCAGCCCAATAGAACCGTGGCCCACATCACAGTCGTGCTATCCAACTTGATCCCGGCTGCGGTGCAGAGGAGCAAGGCCAAGGGGGCCATAGCCATGCTCAAGCCAAGCGAGATAGCCAAACGCTGCAAGGGTTCCAGCTCAGACTCTGGCAGGATCAGGCTATGGAGGAGGTAGCCAGGCAGAACGAAGATGGCGATGGTAACGAGAAGCCTCTCCGAAAGGGCGGAAACAGCGTAGCCACCGAGGGCCAGTAGGAGGAACCCCGCTGCGGTCTTCCCAGCCATCATCTAGAGGGCCGAACTTAAGGATAAGGGGTTGGCATAGGCGTCGGCAAAGGGTACGCAGTTGGCGTAGGCATGGTCGTCGGCAAGGGGTATGCGGCCGGCGTGGGCGTAGCTGTAGGCGCTGCCCTGGGCGTCGGTTCAGGCGCCGGCCCGCAGCCGATTAACAGGGCCACGATTACCACCAAGCAGAAGAGCAACTCTAGCGTTTTCATCCCTTTCCCCATTGGGGGGTAGAGAACCCCTCAAATCGTGATGTGCTACGCAAGCAGAGGAGTCGGCTCTCCCTTGCGCCGCTAAGGGCGTTAGAGAACGCCCCGCTCCTCGAATTTGTCGGAGATAAGTTTTGAACTATTCTACCACCCTTCGCGGAATTCGGCAAGTTGACAGTTGGCTCAGCTTTTGATAGACTAATCTTGAGGTGGAACCTTCTTGGGTGTATGTTCAGCGGGAGTTATTACGGTGGCTCCCATATTGAATCTCTATACCCTAGACTTCGTCAGCCACAGCGTCGCCCAGACCCGGCGGATCGGGGCGCGGTTAGGCAAGCTGTTGCAAAGGGGCGATGTCATCTGCCTCGAAGGGGAATTAGGGACAGGGAAGACCTGCCTGGCGCAAGGCATCGCCCGGGGGATGGGGATCGAGGAACGCGTTACCAGCCCCTCCTTTACCCTGATCAGGGAGTATGGGCGCTACGGGGCGCGCTTGCCCCTCTATCACATTGATTTCTATCGCATAGAGGGGATAGAGGAGGCCCTCACCCTCGGACTCGACGACTACCTCTACGGCAATGGGGTCTGCGTCATCGAGTGGGCCGAGAGAGCTAAAGGAATCCTCCCTGAGGAGCGCCTCTGGATCACCCTCAAACATCTTGACGAGACGAAGCGCGGCATCCTCATGGAAGCGACAGGTGACCGCTACAAGAGGCTACTACAGGACTTCAAGAAGAGGGCATTTGGGGTGTAGGAGTTCCTATGAGTTCCCTCAATCCCTTAAATCACCGAGAACTGAGGGAACTCGTAGGAACTGTACAGATTAACAGAGGCGATTATTGATGTTATTAGCCATTGATACGGCGACGAGGATCGCCAGCGTTGCCCTCTATGAAGAGAAAGCAGTGCGCAGCGAGCATACCTGGCATTCGAAAGACGGCCACACCGTGGAACTCATGCCCAACATCGTCAGCATGCTGGAACAAGAAAGGGTCGCGCCGCAAGACCTGACTGCCGTGGTGGTCGCCTCAGGGCCGGGCTCCTTCACCGGCCTGCGCATCGGGATGAGCGTGGCCAAGGGCCTGGCTTTCGCCCTGGACATACCCCTGGTGGGCATCCCCACCCTGGACGTCCTGGCCTACCCCCACGCCGATCAGAGGTTGCCAACCTGCGCCATCATCCAGGCCGGGAGGGGGCGGATCTGCACCGCCCTCTACCAGAAGAGGCGGGGGCGTTGGCGGCGCCTCAGCGATTATCGCCTCACTACCCTGGCAGACCTCTGCGCCACCAT
>CAYQVA010000147.1:0-4688 GCA_964420815.1 uncultured Anaerolineae bacterium | reverse complement strand
CCTTGACACCTTGCTCGCCTAAAACGGTGACGCCCTCCGGTAAGTTCAGGGGCACCCGCTCCACTATGTCGCCTGTGGCTCCCTCGACCTTAACTGGGGCTGTCTCCAGGTAGCCAGGGATCCCCTCGATGGCCGAGGGGCTGCCGACGACGGTGACGATGGAGGGCTCGACGGAGACCTCGTTGATGCGGTAGCCGGGCGCCACCTGGCCCTCCCAGATAACCCTTATGGCTACGTCCTTAAAGCCATGCCGCTGCTCGATAGGCAGCTTGACCGTGACCGATGAGGGCGATAGGTCGAGTCCCCTGACTAAGTCACCTTGGGCATCCCTGAGCAACACCTCGAACTCCCCCTCGATGGTGGACTTCGCCCCCCTCAGCCATACCTCGACCACTGCCTCCATCACCTGGTCCACCGCGCTCTGGGGGCCGCTGACCCTCACCTTCTTCGGGGTAACCATAGGCGACTTGAGGGTGTAACCCAATGGGGGGCTATCGAGGACGTCAACCCGCACCTCCACCTCCTTCTCCTTCGATTCCTCCAAGCGAACCGTTACCTTGGCTGGATCCTTCTCCATGATCCTGACCTGGGGGCTGCTGACCTCGACCTGAACGTCCACCTCGTGCAATCCGCTCCCCAGGCCCTCCAGGTCTATGAAGGCGCGAAAGCTGTTGGCATCCAGGTATTTCCAGCTCTCCTCGGGGGCCCTGATCCTCAGGCTGACCTGCTCCTCCATCTCCCCGGCGAGGATGAGCCCCTCTGGCTTATTCACCACCTCGATGGGGATGGCCTGGGGGAGGAAGCCCTCCCTGCTCCCCTCGTTGATGGCCACCACCCAGACGACCACTGCCAGGATCAAAGCCAATATCATCGTGCCCAGATTATCTAGGATGGGACGCAGCATCGCTTTACCTCCGGTGTAGCCAGCGGGCTTCGAAGCGGGGCTTATAGAGGGCCTGCAGGACCTTCCTCAATCGCCTCTCATCTAGATGGCGGATCATGCGGCCGTTATGGGCGACGGAGATGATGCCCGTCTCCTCGGAGACGACGATAGAGATGGCATCGCTCTGCTCGGTGATGCCCACTGCCGCGCGATGGCGCATGCCGAGATGGCCGTCGGACCTCAGCTCCTCGCTCAACGGCAGGATGCAGGCCGCCGCCACAGCCCTCCCCTCGCGGATGATCACCGCCCCATCGTGCAGGGCAGTGTTGGGGTGGAAGATGGTTAAAAGAAGCTCGCTGGATACCTCCCCATCTATCTTTATCCCCGTATCGGCATACTCCTGCAAGCCCGTCTCCCTCTCCAAGACGATCAGGGCGCCGTGCCGTCGCTCCGAGAGCTGTTTAGACGCTTCACAGACATGCTCGATGACTTGCGTGGTCATCGCCTCCCGCAGCCGCCAATCCATCAGCCCCCCGGCCCGCCCCAGCCTTTCCAATGCCCGCCTTATCTCCGGCTGGAAGATCACCGGGATGGCCACCAATAGGGCGGGGATGGAGTTCCTGATCAGCCAGCCGAAGGCTGTCAGCCGAAGGAAGTTGCTGACCAGGATGGCGATGAAGAGCAGGGCAATGATGCCACGCACCAACTGAACAGCTCGAGTGCCCCGGATCAGGAATAGAATGCCGTAGAAGATCAGCGCCACGAGCAGGATATCAATTACGCTCAGGATGTTGAGATGGGATAACACCCAGGAGATATCCGACACGCAGTTCCTCCATCAAGTGTGCGAGTAGGCAAGTGGCAAATAACTTGCTCACCTGCAAACTTGCCGACTTGCTCACTCCTACCCCATCAACAGCGCCAGAATCGCCTTCTGGGCATGGAGGCGGTTCTCCGCCTGATCGAAGACAATGGAGTGAGGCCCGTCAATGACCTCATCGGTGATCTCCTCACCCCGATGGGCCGGCAGGCAGTGCATGACCAAGACGTCTGGCTTCGCCTGGGCGACGAGGGCGCCATTGACCTGATAGGGAGGAAAGATCCGTAGGCGCTCCTCCCGCTCCGCCTCCTGGCCCATGCTGGTCCAGACATCAGTGTAGATGATGTCGGCGCCCTGCACCGCCTCCTTGGGGTCGTCGGTCAGGGTGACTCTGCTCCCGCTGCTTTCGGCGAAGCCGCGGGCTTTCTCCACAACTCCTGCATCGGGCTCATAGCCGCGGGGCGTGGCCAGGGCGATGTCCATCCCCACCTTGGTGGCGGCGAAGAGGAGGGAATGGGCCACGTTGTTGCCATCGCCCACGTAGGCCAGCTTCAGGCCCTTTAGCTCGCCTCGCCTCTCATGGATGGTGAAGAGGTCGGAGAGGGCTTGGCAGGGGTGGTTATAGTCCGAGAGGCCGTTGATGACCGGCACAGTGGCATAGGCGGCCAGCTCCTCGATGTGGCGGTGATCGAAGACGCGGGCCATGATGCCGTCCACGTAGCGGGAGAGAACCCTCGCCACGTCGGGCACGCTCTCCCGCACGCCTAACCGTATCTCGTTCGGCGAGAGGTAAAGGGCCTGACCCCCCAATTGGAGCATCCCTATCTCGAAGGAGACGCGGGTGCGCAGCGAGGGCTTCTGGAAAACCATGGCCAAGGTCTTCCCTCTCAGGATAGGCTTATTGCCCCCCTTCCGCCATTCCTCCTTGAGCTCCCTGGCCAGGTCAAGGATCTGCCAGACCTCATCCGTAGATAGATCGGCGATGGTTATCAGGTTTTCCATCTCACATCTCCTCGTTCGTCCCATTCTTTCGTGATTTGCCTTGGCCTGTGCCGCCAATAGTATAGCGCTTAAGCGGGGTGATGTCAAGCATAATCGCTCAATTTTCACCCAAAAAGCGAAAGGCCGTCTGCCTTTTGGCGTAGACGGCCTTCGTGGCCACCTTGAGAGCCTGCAGCACCCTCAGGTGCTTCAAGAACAGCCGATAGCAGCAGCCATCATCCCCCCCATCACGAAGAGCTGCGTCTGTCGTAGATACCAGAAGCGATCCCCATGGCGCCGAAGGAGGGGTTGCAACAGCATCTGGGGAAGGAGCATGAGCCCCACAATTCCGGCCAAGATGGGCCGCTTGACGAACACCAGCAAGGCCATGGCCGAGATTTGGGTCGCATTCAGGAGGACGATGCCCCTCGACAACCGCTCCTCTAAGGTTAAACATGCGTAATAGGCCAGCGTGTAGAGCCCCGCCAAGAGCAAGGGCTCCCAGCTTTGGCGCAGCCAATCCACCACTGCCAGGTGGCTTGGGGAGGCAGGCAGCGCGTGGAAGGCGGTATGGCCGACCACCCAAGCTAACCCCATTTCAAGCGAGGCCCGCAAAAGGGGTCCGCCCATAGGGGGCCGGCCGAGGAGGAGCACCCTGGCCGCCAGGAGGGCAAAGCTGAGCAGGACCAGGAAAGCGGGCCCACGGCCTAAGAGGGCGGCCAGTGCCAGGGCCAAAATGGAGGTGACCAGCAAGCCCATCAGCGACTCCCCCCATCTCGGCCAGAAGGCATTCAGCCACCAGGTGAGGGCTCGATTCAACCAGATGAGGAGGCGATAGCTAGGGGAGCCCGGCACCGTGTAAGGCAATGTGGGCAGGTCAACCGACCCCTCATCCTTGACCAGAGAAGGAGCCCAGTCCGTAGCAGCCAGGGTTGACCAGACGTTGCTCAGCAGCGGGTCAGCCAGGAAAAGGGCTAGCACCAAATGGAGCAGGCACTGCCCGCTGAACTCTAAGCCTCCGGAGGAGATGGCCCCGCACAGGGCGGCCCAGGCTGAGCCCAGCCAGATGGCCCGCGGGGCGGGCTGCAACCGAAGGCTCATCAGGCGACCGAAGGATGGCTTCTCCAATTCTCACACCTCGACGATAATTATACCACACTCGCCCTCTCTGCGAAAGTGTGTGGGCCGCGCCAAAGGCACGGCCCACGTAGAGCTTTCCTTCCATGCCAAGTGGGGAGAAGATTTTGGCTACTCTTTCTCCGCCAGGGCCTTCGCTTGGCCGACCCAGTCCTCGGCCACGACCCTCTCGACGGTGACGCCGCCTCCCATAAGCTCCACGACCCTCTCAGGCGTCAGTTGGGCTAACTGAGCAAAGGTCGTTATGCCCGCCTCCTTGAGCTTTCTTTCGAAGACGGGGCCGATGCCAGTGATCCTCTTCAAATCATCGCCAGGGGCTTCAGCCGGTGCTTCCTCAGCAGGCTCGATAGAAGGCTGCAGTGGTGTCGGAGCGGGATAGGCCATCGT
Organism: uncultured Anaerolineae bacterium; assembly: GCA_964420815.1. Classification (GTDB taxonomy): domain Bacteria; phylum Chloroflexota; class Anaerolineae; order CAYQVA01; family CAYQVA01; genus CAYQVA01. Next base: position 480 of record CAYQVA010000147.1, on the reverse strand, counting down.
CCCGAAGCGCGTGAGGACGACGGCGCCCAAACCCAGGAGGCCGACGAAGGGGGCGAGGAGCCAGCCTATGCAGGGGACCATCGCGAGGAGCGAGATCAGGAGGACGCCTATGACCGTGGCCACCAGGGGAACGGATTCCTGAACCTTGAGGGCCTCCATGATCCTTTCCCCCACCAGCAGCCCTGCGGCGATCCAGCCGAAGAGCCCGGCGGCGAGGGTCGCCACCCCCACGAGGAAGGCTATGGGCGATAGGCAGACGGTGATGGCCAACAGCACCATCAGGGCGAGGGCCACGATGCAGGTGAGGAGACCCGCCCCCAGGCTGGGCAGCGGGGCGGCCAGGATGGCCTGGCCTACCGCCTGCGTCTGCTTCGGCAGGAATAGGACCGCCAGGAGGCCTAAGGCGGTTAAGGCTAAGACAGTGATGATGGCCCTGAGGAGGCGATAGAAGAACCTCCAGAGCACGTCGCTCCACCTCTC
>CAYQVA010000146.1:0-4695 GCA_964420815.1 uncultured Anaerolineae bacterium | reverse complement strand
GGTCAGGCAGCCAGTGCACTTGGATTCATCAACGACGGCCACAGGTCCACCCACCAGAAGCTTCTCCTTGGCGAGGATAGTGGCAGCGCGGGCGGCAGCAGCATGGGCCTGAGCGATGGACTCCTCTAGGAACTTGGGGTAGTGGGCCAGGCCACAGAGGAAAACCCCATCCGAGGCGAAGTCAACCGGCCGCAGCTTCACGTGCGCCTCCAGGAAGAACCCCCCCCTGCTCAAGGGCAGTTTGAGGAGCTCGCTCAACCTCTCGCTTCCCTTAGCCGGGACAACGCTGGTGCTGAGGACGAGCAGATCGGGCGAGAGGACGATGTCCCTGTCCAGGATGAGCTCGTGGACACGCACCTCCAGGCGGCCGTCAACCTGCCGCACCGAGGGCTTGTTCTCGTCAGTGTAGCGAATGAAAATCACACCCTTCTCCCTCGCACGGGTGTAGTAGCGCTCCCAGAAGCCATAGGTGCGGACATCCTTATAGAGGATGTAAACCTCGGCCTCGGGGTTCAGCTCCTTAACCTTCAGGGCGTTCTTGATGGCCACGGTGCAGCAGATGCGGCTGCAGTAGAAGGGCACATCCTCCCCCGCGTCCCAGGGGCCGACGCATTGGATCATAACGATAGCGTCTAAGCGCCTTAGCGCCTTAGCGTCTAAGCGTCCTTCAGCCAATATTTCCTCGAACTCGGTCTGCGTCATCACCCTGGGGTCTTCGCCAAGCAGATAGGCGTTCCCCCGCCACTCCTCGGCACCGGTGGCCACGATTACAGCGCCGTGCCTAACCTCCCGCTCCTCGCCGTTCTTGCTCAGCCTGCTGACGAAATTGCCCACAAACCCCTTCGTCTCCACTAACTTGGTCTCTTTGAAGACGGTTATCAAGGGGTGGCTTTCGACCCGGGCGATAAGGTCTCGCAGGTAGGCCTGGGGGTCGAGCCCATCGAGGGTATAGTGGATGTGGCGCAGGTAGCCGCCCAGCTCCCTCTCCCTCTCGATGAGGTAGACGGGGAAGCCCTGCTCGGCCAGGGCAAGGGCGGCGTTCATCCCCGCCGCGCCCCCGCCAATGACCAGGGCGTGGCGGTCGAGGTCGAGGGCGACCCTGCGTAGCGGCTCCAATCGGCGGGCTCGGGCCACCGCCATCCGCACCAGGGCCTTGGCCTTCTCCGTAGCCAGCTCTGGCTCGTCCGAGTGCACCCAGGAACATTGGTCGCGGATGTTGGCCATCTCAAAGAGGTAGGGGTTAAGCCCAACCTCCCGCATCGTCTCCTGGAAGAGGGGTTCGTGGGTGCGGGGGGTGCAGGAAGCCACCACCACCCGGTTAAGGCTGTGCTCGATTATCTTCTCCTTGATGATTTCCTGGGCGTCCTGAGAGCAGGTGTAGAGGTTATCCCCGGCGTAGGCCACGTTGGGGAGCATCTTGGCGTATTCGACGACTTGTGCGACATCCACCACCCCGGCGATGTTGTTGCCGCAGTGGCAGATGAAGACGCCGATGCGTGGCTCCTGCCCGGTGACATCAATCTCCGGCGGATACTCCTTGCGCTCAACCAGCGTCCCCCGTGCTTCAGCGAGGAGGGCCATCGCCTTTGCCGCAGCGCCGCTGGCCTCGACCACCGTCTCCGGGATGTCCTTGGGGCCGGAAAAGGCGCCGCAGACGTAAACCCCCGGCCGGCTCGTCTCAAGCGGCTTGAAGGGCTCCGTCCGACAGAAGCCCTGCGAATCCAGCGCGATGCCCAGGGCCTGGGCCAATTCATGCGCCTTTTCCGGCGCCTCCAGGCCCACGCTCAGGACGACCAGGTCGAACTTCTCCTCCCGTAGTTTGTTGTCCTCCGCCTCGTAAAGCAGAAAGAGGTCATGGGAGAGGGGATCCTCAATGAGATAGGGGCGGGAGCGTATGTATCGGATGCCCTCCTCCTGGGCCCGTCGGTAATAGTCGTCGAAGCCCTTGCTGAAGGCCCGCACGTCCATCATAAAGATAGAGCACTCCACGCCGGGCAGGTGCTCCCGAGCCAGTATGGCCTCTTTCGTGGCGTACATGCAGCAGATGGAGGAGCAATAGTCGTGGTCTCGATCTCGTGAGCCGACGCATTGGATGAAGGCGATGCGCTTGGGCTCCTTGCCATCGGAGGGGCGGAGGATGCGTCCCCTCGTGGGGCCGGAGGCCGAGAGCAAACGCTCGAACTGGATGCTGGTGACGACGTTGGGATAGCGCCCGAAGCCGAACTCTTCGGAAAGGGAGGGGTCGTAGAGTTTATAGCCAGGGGCCAGGATCACGGAGCCGACAGGTATCTCCTCGATGCGTTCCATATCATCTTGCATGATGGCATCGGCTTGGCACGCCTTAACGCAGGCGTAACACTCTGAGCAGACGGCGCAGGAGAGGCACCTCTTAGCCTCAAGGATGGCCTCTTCTTCGCTGAGTCCCAGCTCTACCTCCTCGAAACTCCTCAGCCTCCTCTCAAGGGGCAGGGTGGGCATCTTAGCCCTTCCCCTCCTCTCGACCCCCCAGTTGGCGAGCCTCTCCTCTATCTCCTCATCGCTCAGCTCAACGACCTTCTCCTCATCCACCCTGGGCAGGAACTCCACCTCCTCGCCCGAGAGGTACTTGTGTATCGCCTCGGCTGCCCTATGGCCTGCGGCTATGGCCTCCACGGCATTCCTAGGGCCGGTGACCGCGTCCCCTCCAGCGAATAGTCCCTCACGGCTGGTGGCCATGGTCTCGGGGTCAACGGTTATCCCCCGGCGGCTGACCCGGATATCCGGGGGCAACAATGAGAGGTCGGGCCTCTGCCCTATGGCGAAGATCACGGAGTCAGCCTCCAGGGTGAACTCGGAGCCGGGTATGGGGATGGGACGACGACGGCCCGTCTCATCGGGCGCACCGAGCTCCATCCTTACGCACTCCAGGGCAGCCACTTTGCCATCGCGCCCCATTATCCTCGTGGGGTTGGTGAGGAATTGGATCCTCACCCCCTCCTCCTCGGCGGCGGCAATCTCGAAGGGATGGGCAGGCATCTCAGCGCGGGAGCGGCGATAGAGGATGGTGGCATCTGCCCCCAGCCTCAGGCAGCTCCTGGCAGCATCGATGGCCGTATTCCCCCCTCCCACCACGTAGACCTTGCGCCCTACCTCCACTTCCTGGCCTACGTTTATCCTGCGGAGGAGATCTATGGCTGAATATACACCCTTCAAATCCTCGCCCTCTATCCCCATCCCGATATCCTTGTGCGCCCCCACTGCCACGAAGACGGCATCGTAGTCATGCAAGAGGACCTCCACATCCTTAACCGGATGGTTGGTGAGGATGTTCACCCCGAGGTCGGAGATGCGCTTTATATCTCGGGCGAGTACATCTTTGGGGAGCCTATAGGGGGGAATCCCATATCTGAGCATCCCTCCCGGCTCTGGGAGGGCCTCGAAGACGGTGACGGAGTAGCCCAGGAGGGCCAGGTCCTGGGCTGCGGTTAGGCCGCAGGGCCCTGAGCCGACGATGGCCACCTTCTCCTTCCTCGTGACCTCAACTGGCTCCACCGGCTCCTCGCCGTGCTGGACTGCGTAGTCGGCGATGAAGCGCTTCAGGGCGGCGATGGCCACCGGCTGATCGAACTTCCCCCGATTGCAGGACTCCTCACAGGGGTGGTAACATATCCTTCCGCATACCGAAGTGAAGGGATTGACCCTGCGGCTTACCTCCAGGGCCTCCTGGAATCTCCCCTCGGCGATGAGGGCGATATATCCTTGGGCGCTGGTTCCGATGGGGCAGGCGGCCTTGCAAGGGGAGACCCCCCGCTTGTCAATGGCGAAAGCACGTGGAATAGCCTGAGGGTAACGTTGATAGATGGCTTTGCGTTGAGCCAGGCCCGCATTATATTCGCTGGGAAGGCTGACGGGGCAGGCCTCAGCGCAATCGCCGCAAGCGGTGCATTTGTTGACGTCAACGTAACGTGGTTTACGCCGCAACATCGCCGTGAAGTTCCCCGGCTCGCCCTTCAGCCCGATGAGTTCGGTATTGGTCAGCACTTCGATGTTGAGGTGGCGGCCGCACTCCACCAGCTTGGGGGAGAGGATGCATATGGCGCAGTCGTTGGTTGGGAAGGTCTTGTCGAGCTGGGCCATCCTGCCGCCGATGGCCGGTGCGGACTCGACCAGGTAGACCTTGAAGCCCGCCTCGGCTAGGTCGAGGGCGGCCTGTATGCCGCCTATCCCCCCGCCGACGACCATCACCGCGCCGATTTTCTCACTCGATGGCATAATCCCCAACCTCCGTCAGCACCGCTTGCACGATTTGGGGCAATTTCTCCTTTAATTCAGGAGACAGCTCCAACCCCCAGCCTATCTCCTTCGGCTCCACGCCGATGATGACCACCTCCCTCGGCCCACTTTCCAAGCTCATCGCTCTCAGGTTTTCGAGAAGGCTCATCTGGTGGGCGGAGATAAGTGTCTCGGACCGGGCGGCCACGTCCTCCGGGGTCAGCCGGTAAATTGCGCCCGGCTCCCCTCCCGCCCGCACGGCGTCAACCACCACCAGCTTATTCGTCCCCTCGACGAGGTAGGGGAGGTCGGGGGAGGTTCCGCCATCCAGCACCTCCACGCCATCGGGCAGCGGCGTCTTTTGTAAAGCCTGGGCGACGTGGACGCCAATTCCTTCATCTTTCAGGAGCAGGTTGCCCACGCCTAAAATCACGCACTTCATTT
>CAYQVA010000145.1:0-4755 GCA_964420815.1 uncultured Anaerolineae bacterium | reverse complement strand
CCCCATCTTCAAGGTGGCCGACATCGGCGTGGTGGGTGATGCGCGGGAGGTGATACCGGCTTTGATCGAGGCATTGCGGGAAGAGGGGTAGCGAGATCGGATTTAGACGTCAGGGCTCGCTTTGGCATCTTTTCCCAAAGGGCGACGCATCGCGTCGCCCTTGTTTCTACGTCGAGCTCGCGCACGACCGCTGCACAAGCCAAACTGGCCATTTTATTTGACAGGGATGTGGTTGTATATTATAATACTCGGGCGCAGAGCTGGTGGAAGGCGAGTGGGGGTCCTTGCCAAAAACAGCCTGGGTCCGCCTGACCGATTCACAGGAAGCTCTGGTCCTGGCGTTAGGGGATGACGCGCTGTCTTTTTACCTCCGTTTTCAGGAAAAGCGGTAAAGATATACAAGCAAGGAATTAGAGGACCCGGCGACATGGAGAGAAATGTTGAGAAAGTTGTTGGGATCATACTGGTGAACCGAAAAGGAGACATCTTACTAATTCACCGTGAAAACGATCCCAATATTCCTGCTCCGAACAAATGGGACATAGTTGGTGGGCATGTTGAACTAGGTGAAAGCTTAGAGGAAGCACTCATTCGTGAGGTCAAGGAGGAGATCTGTCTCCATCTAGAATCATACCAGAAGTTTGGGGAGTTCCATGATCAAGAGGCTGAGCGATACGTCTACATTGGCTCGATAGAAAAAAGGTTGGACGAGCTGTGTTTAAGGGAGGGTCAGGGGTTCGGCTTCTTTTCTCCTACATATGCTTTAAATCATCTCGATTTGGGTGAGCCTGCTAGAAAATGCTTGACAGCATACGTCAAATCGGTTGGGGCAACCCCACACAACAGTGGATAAAAAAGATTTCACCAAATCACCTTCAGCAACTTCTTTTATCCGCGAAACGTTAGGCGAGATGGATGCTTTAAATCCCCGAAGTCCCGTTACCACGCGGCGGGTGTTCAGCTCGGCCACCCGGCCCCACGTGGCCTCCGCAGGACTCCCCTCTATCCGCCATGGGCCCTGTCCTTGACCAGCGGCATTGCCTCCTAGCTGGCGTTGTCCTGCGCCATCAGGCTCTCGACCCCTCTGCCAGATCCATCGTCTTCCTCTAATAAAGGAGTAGGCCAGTAATGCAGCTACACCGTTATCCCAACAACCCCATCCTGATGCCCCAGAGCGATTCCCCCTGGGAATCCGGCGCCGTCTTTAATCCCGGCGCTGCCCTGGGCCAGGATGGGCGTTTCTACCTGCTATATCGGGCCATCCCGGCCGGCTACACACCCTTCCCCGACCGGCCCGGCTATCAGAACTATATCTCCAGCATCGGCTGCGCCGTCAGCGATGACGGGATCCACTTCACCCGCTTCGCCCAGCCGGTCATCGAACCCAGCGAACCATACGACCAGCATGGCTGCGAAGACCCACGGGTGACCCAATTGGAGATCGAGGGCCGGGTGCTATATCTGATCACCTATACCGCGCTGTCAGCGCCAGCCTGGTCGGGCATGGGGGACCGGGTGGCCCTTGCCAGCACCGAAGACTTCCGCGCCTATACCAAGTACGGTGTTGCCATCCCTGAACTCAAGGACAAGGACGCTGTGATCTTCCCCGAACTCATCGGCGGCCGGATCGCCATGCTCCACCGGGTTGAGCCCGACATCCAGATCGTCTATTTCGACGATTTCGACCACCTGGTCCACCCCGATGAGGCCTTCTGGCGCGAATACCGCGCTCACCTGGAGGACTATGTCGTCATGCGGCCCCAGTTCGACTGGGAGGCGGAGAAGATTGGCAGCGGGTGCCCGCCGGTCAAGACCGCCGAGGGGTGGCTGCTCATCTATCACGCCAAGGATGACAAAGGTATCTACCGGGCCGGCGTCGCCCTACTCGACTTGGAGGAGCCAGCCAGGGTGATTGCCCGCTCCCCCTACCCTATCCTGGAGCCGAAAATGGCCTACGAGCGTATCGGCGACGTGAACAACGTCGTCTTCCCCCAGGGCGCGGTAATCAAAGACGATATCATTTACGTCTACTACGGCGCAGCCGACAAGGTTTGCTGTCTGGCCACAGCAAAGCTGGATGACCTGGTTGACTTTGTGGCGCAATTCAAAGCCTAACGATGAGCAAGGTTGCAAGTTGTCTCCCTGCTTTGTGTATAAGCCCTTTGTGCGCACATTGGGAGACAACTTGCAAGGAGGGTCCCGTGTCTCATACTTGCATCGTTGTCCCCCACACCCACTGGGATCGGGAATGGTATTTCCCCTTCGAGAGATACCGTTATCAGCTCGTCCGGTTGGTGGATGAGCTGCTCGACATCCTTCAAAATGATAAGGAATATGCTCACTTCCTCCTCGACGGCCAGGTGATCGCTGCCGAGGATTACTTGGAGATCCGACCCGAGAATGAAAGCAGGCTGCGGGAGGAGGTGGCCAGGGGACGCATCGGCATCGGCCCTTGGTATACCATGCCCGACGAGTTCCTGGTCAGCGGCGAGGCCATCATCAGAAATTTGTTGATGGGCCACCGGCTGGGACAAAGGCTCGGCGGCGTGATGAAAATCGGCTACCTCCCCGACCCCTTCGGCCACATCGCCCAGATGCCCCAGATCCTCAGGGGCTTCGGCATTGAGACCGCCTTCCTCTGGCGCGGAGCTGACCCCGCACAGACGGAGTTCCACTGGGAGGCCCCTGATGGCTCCAGGGTGCTGACCCACTGGTTCGCCGCCGGCTACTGCAATGTCCCGCGCCTGATGGAGGAGCCTGAAGCCATCTCCATCCCCTTGCTGGGGGATCTCCTGGCCCTACGCGACTTCCTATCGAGCAAGGCCTCGACGGACACCATCCTGCTCATGAACGGCTGCGACCACATGGGCCCTCAGGCTGACCTGACCAGGATCATTGAGGCCCTCAACCAAAAGATGGACGACCTGATCGTCCATGGCTCGCTTTCGGACTTCGCCTCCAGGGTGATGGAGAATGCCCCGCAACTGGCGACCGTGAGGGGCGAGCTGAGGAGCTGCAGATATGCCCCCATCCTCCCCGGGGTCTTATCCTCCCGCATCTACCTCAAGCAGCGGAACCACAGGGTCGAAACCCTCTTAGAGGGCTACGCCGAACCCATCGCCGCCCTCGCCTGGAGCCTGGGGGAGGAGTACCCGGATTCCTTCCTCCGACAAGCCTGGAGGCTCCTCCTCCAGAACCACTTCCACGACTCCATCTGCGGGACCTCGATTGATCAGGTCCACCGCGAGATGCTGCCCCGCTTCGACCGGGCCCAGCAGATCGCCGAGGAGGTGGTGGAGGATTACCTTAAGAGAATCGGGAGGCAAGTCTCTCTGGAAAGCGATGGGATAGCCATCCTCGTCTTCAACCCCACCCCTTGGGAGAGAACGGAGAGGGTGGATGCATGGATCGAACCCCTGAGGCGCCTCCCTTGTGGGAGGAGGCAGGGTATGGGTGAAAAGGTAGACCTAATGTGCTTCACCCTGATTGATCCTGAGGGGGAATCCGTCCCCCTCCAGATTGGTGAGCAAAGGCTTTTCAGCGAAGATATCCTGCATGGGGTCAAACACATAAAGAAGGTTCGCCTCTCTTTCCTGGCGGAGGATGTCCCCCCCTTCGGCTACCGCGTCTACCAGCTCCGAAGGGTTCCCAAGAGTCCCCAACCGCCCCGCTCCCTGCTCCGGGACGAAAGAACCCTGGAGAACGAATTTCTGCGCCTGGAGGTCGAGGACGACGGCACATTGACCGTTACGGATAAGGCCACTGGCGCGGTTTACCGCTCGCTGGGCTACCTCGAGGATTCCGGCGACGCGGGCGATGAGTATAACTACAGCCCGCCGGATTCCCAGGAGGTCCTGGAGACGAGAGGGAGCCCGGCGGAGATCGAGGTGGTGGAGGATGAGGCCGACTGGGCGACGATCCGCGTCCGCCACCTCTTCCACCTGCCCGAGGGATTAACCCCCGACCGCAGGGGGAGGAGCCAGAGAAGGGTGAGCTGCCGGATCGAGAGCTTCATCACCCTGCAAAGAGGGGTAAAGCGCATCCATATCCGCATCGTCGTCGAGAACAGGGTGCGCGACCACCGGCTTCGGGTTGCCTTCCCCACCGGCATCGGGGCGGATGAGTCCATCGCCGAGAGCGCTTTCGCCGTAGTGCGCCGCCCGATTCGGCTCCCTGAAGAGGCAGGCTGGATCGAGAGCCCCAGCCCTACCCATCCTCAGAAAGGGTTCGTGGCCGTGGAGGCAGAGGGGCGGGGACTGGCCGTCTTCAACAAGGGCCTCCCCGAATACGAGGTCGCCGATGATGGGACCATCTATTTGACCCTGCTCAGGTGCGTGGGGTGGCTCTCCAGGGACGACCTTAAGACGCGCCGGGGGCACGCCGGCCCTCCCTACGAGACCCTTGAGGCCCAGTGCCTGGGCACTCATAGCTTCGAGTATGCCCTGCTACCCTACGGTGGCGATTGGCTTCAGGCCCGCATCTGGGAGGAAGCCGCCCGTTTCAAGCTCCCCTTGATAGCTGCCCGCATTGAAGGTGGAGGGAAGCTCCCAAGGGTTTACAGCTTCCTCCAGGTCGAGCCGGAGGAGCTGGTTGTCAGCGCTGTCAAGAGGGCTGAGGAGGATGAAGCCCTCATCGTCCGCCTCTACAACATCGCCGATGATGAGGTCGAAGGCCATATCAGGTTCCACCAGAGGATAGCGAGGGCTGTGGAGGCGAACCTAAACGAAGAGGAGGGTGAGGCTTTGCCGGTGGTGG
>CAYQVA010000144.1:1987-4775 GCA_964420815.1 uncultured Anaerolineae bacterium | reverse complement strand
ATCATTTGAGGGAATTATACCACTTCGGTAACATTTTACATGAATGAATGCAGGGGGTTGACAAAGGTTCGATAATGTGGTAAACTTTTGGCAGAGGGGAGTAGCTCAAGAGGCTAGAGCAGCGGTCTCCAAAACCGCAGGTTGCGGGTTCGAGTCCTGCCTCCCCTGCCAGTTGGCCACCCTAGCTCAGTGGTAGAGCAAGCGCCTCGTAAGCGCTAGGTCGGCGGTTCGAATCCGCTGGGTGGCTCCAGATGCAATGTGGCTTCGGCTGAGACTTCTGCACATAGCGGGTCTCAGCCTTTTTGTTATTGAAATGCTTTGTATCAACGGGCTTGAGAGGCTTGACAGGGATTCAAATATGTATTAACCTATAAGAGGCTCTTTACTTTGAACGCACGGCAATGATTCTATCGTTAATGCGTAAGCGCTTGGGATCGGGTTTCCCGCTTCCCCCCAAGGTGCCATCTGGACGGAGGTACTGATGCACCCCCGCTACGAACCGACCTCCTGTGGTGAGGTAGATAACATTGACTCTCGGTGCAGAGCGGCTCTGTAGGCGGTGGGCGCTTAAGATGTCTGCTTTTCTTGAGGCGTGCGGTGAGCTCTCCGGATTGAACTCGCTCCCAGAATTTACCCTTGCTGAATTCCTTTCGTATCTTATTGCTTGACACCCATTGCACAGTTAAAGAAGGAGGGGTTGACATGTTGCTTGCCGACTTATTAGCTGTTATCTATGAATTTCTTGAAGACCGTATTACTCGCGTACAGCTTGAGGATTGGATAGTGCCCCGGCTGCATATGCTCTTCGCAGACCCGGATTCGTCTGCTGCCGATCTCGCCGCAACCGTAGAGCTTGGGCTATCTGAGCTTAGTGAGGGTGTAATAGATGAGGAAGAATTCCGCAGCCAGCTTCGCAATGCCGTTCGGCGATATGTAACAGTACATGAGCACTAACTTCATTGGGAGGATATCGGTGGCATCTCAGGCGGAGGCGCAGGTCCACGCTCAGTATGCGTTAACGTGTCTATGATGCGTATTAGAGATAAAGCCCCTGTTTTGTCCTCAATGATGGAGTCGCAGAAAGCTGCTACCTGCACATAGGGACCCTCTTCAAATGACATGGTCACCTCCTTGAATATAAAGAGCCTGCCTGCTGACCTGACAACAGGCTGCTATCTTTACCAAGCTGTCGCCGCAGCTTAGCCGTGCCTCGATGGTTCCCCACAGCCGATCGAGGCCTTTCTTTTGGCTAAAGCCACCCGAGATAACCTCAGCGGACTCTCACCGCCGTGCCGCTGACGGAGACCATGAGCATCCCCTGGCGGATTACCTCGTAGTCAATGTCCACGCCCACAACGGCGTTGCCTCCCCTGGATGCCGCCTCAGAGGCCATCTCCTCCAAGGCGATGTCGCGAGCTTTGTGCACCTCTTCCTCGTACTCCCGGGAGCGCCCGCCGACGATATCGGTGATGCTGGCCAGGATATCACGGCCGATGTGCGCGCCCAGGATTGCCTCACCGGTGACGATGCCTAGATACTCTTCGATGGGATGACCTTCGATGGTGGGTGTAGTTGTAATAATCATAGCTTCCTTCTCCCATAAACGAAATGGCGGGAGTGGATGGGAGTCGAACCCACCATGGCCATCTCCGCGATGCCCATCAGCGGATTTGAAGTCCGTGGGGCCCACCGGGGCCCAACCACCCCCGCGTTCTATATCCAATGATATAACATCTTTGCTAAATAGTCAAGTGCCAAAAAAGCCCCGGAGGTAATGCTCACGAAAAGGCTTCCCTTATGGCTTCTCTCGCCTCATCGGGCGTGAGGGGGCGAGGGTAATTGTATATCGTCCCCCCTGGCCGCTCATTGTAGTAGGGACGGTTACAGCCGGGACAGCCGGAGGTCTGGAAGGCCCGGCCATCGGCGAGGATCGCCTCCAGCCTCCCTCGCTCGAGCCCAAAGTCGGTGATGCGTCCCTCCGGCGAGAAGCTAAACCTTTCGACGGAGCTGAGGCGATGCCTAATGAGGTAGTGGGCTATCTGTATACGCCGGTAGGAGCCGATGGGCGGCGGCGGACGATCCTCCATGGCCGTCCCTCTAACGGGGGTGAAGGCGAAGAGGCCAACGGTAACATCCCAGTCGTGCATCCGCTGTATCATCTGCGCCATCTCCCTCTCCGTCTCACCCATGCCGACAATAAGGTGGGTGGCGATGCGTCCTGGGAAGTTGGCAGCCGCCTCCTCGATCAAGCTCAGCATCCTTGACCAATCGCCGCCCTTAACCTGCCGATAGACCCTCTCGCTGGCGGCGTCTAAGCTCAGGCCCACCCTCTCCAGCCCCGCCTCCAGCAGTTCTCCGATCTGCTCGATGTTCGTGGCCACAACGGAGGCGCAGATGGGCATCCCATCGCCGAGCCTCATCACCACCTCTTTTGTGCGTTGGAGGTAGCCATCATGGACCGTCACCTGCAAGCAACAGCGCTCGATTTCCCCCGCGGCAAAGGCGCGCCTTATCCTCTTTATGGTCTCCTCTTCGTCGAATTCAGGCCAGGTGACCCGTGAGAGGGCATCGGAACGGGCCCTGCTGCTCCGTGCCTGGGCGCAGAAGGCACAATCGCGCCGGCATCGCCCTCCGACCATGAGATAGGCGGTCGTCGGCGCCACCTGGTTGAGCGTATCCTGCAGCCCCAGAACGCTGGCCGTGCCCGATGAGACCCTGATCAAATCTCGCCCCTCCAACTTTTATGCGATTATAATTCTACACCCCTCGCCAGGAAAGTCAAGCGCTC
>CAYQVA010000144.1:0-1887 GCA_964420815.1 uncultured Anaerolineae bacterium | reverse complement strand
TCGGTTCAATGATACAATAAACTTGACAGGGACTCGGTTTAGACTCGATGAGGAGGTTTGCTATGGAGATAGACCCGAAGGAAATCCGCCGCTCGGTCATCGCTGGTTCGTGGTATCCTGGGTCGGCTGACGAGTTGCGCCGCACCATTGATGGCTTCCTGGGCAACGTCCCAGAGGGTAAGGTTGCCGGCGAGCTGATAGGGCTTATCGCCCCCCATGCTGGCTACATCTACTCGGGACAGGTGGCAGCCTACGCCTACAAGCAACTGGAGGGCATGAGCTTCAATAAGGTGGTAATCATCAGCCCTGTCCACCAATTCTACGCCGGGAGCTACATCGTCACCACCAAGCGCTATTACCAGACCCCTTTGGGCTTGGTAGAGGTTGACGCCCAGACCGTGGAGGCTATCGGCAAAGAAATAAGCCTGAGCCGCGTAGATCAGGACACCGAGCACTCTTTGGAGATCCAGCTCCCCTTCCTGCAGAGGGTTCTGGGGGACTTCAAGCTCGTGCCCATCATGCTGGGCGACCAGGCCCTACCCGCCTGTCAGGCCCTGAGCGAGGCGCTGACGAAGGCGATTAAGGGAGAGAATGCCCTCCTCGTTGCCAGCACCGACCTCTCCCATTACCACAACTACGATACGGCAGTGCGCCTGGACAAGGTGGTCCTCAAGCACGTCGAGGCCTTCGATCCGGAGGGCCTGGCCCGCGACCTGGCGGCGGGAAGGTGCGAGGCCTGTGGTGGGGGACCTGTCATAGCCACCATGCTCACAGCAAAGGCGCTGGGGGCAGATAAGGCTGAGGTCCTCAAGTATGCCAACTCAGGCGACGTGACCGGCGATCGGTGGCGTGTCGTCGGTTACATGGCAGGGGCGTTTTATCGAGGGTATCCCACGGATTAAGAGCCATAGCGACGGGCTGTAGGAATGAAGTATGCCGAAGTCGTGGTCAACACGCCGATCATAAGGCGTAAGATAGTCCATCCCGAGGAGGAGGTGGGCGTGGAGGGCTACAGCCCCCTGGGCATGACCTTCCATTACTCCATCCCCCCTCATCTCGCGGACCAGGTCACCTTGGGCCAACTGGTCTGGGTGCCCTTTGGCCCCCGCCGCCTGCAGGGCATCATCCTGGCCTTCAGCGATAAGGCACCTGTGGCCGAGACAAAGGACCTTTATGAGATCGCCGACCCCCAACCCGTCCTCTTCCCCTATCAAATAGAATTGGCCCGCTGGATCAGCCGCTACTACCTGGCCCCCCTCATTGACGTAGTGCTGCTGATGTTGCCCCCCGGCGTGGATCGCAAGGTCGAGCTCACCGTTCAATTGAAGCCGGATGTCCCCATCCCATCGAATCTGACGGATAAACAGCGCGCTGTGGTGGAATTCCTGCGCCGCGAGGGGAAGGTGACGCTGCGCAGCCTGGGAAGGAAGCTGAGGATGCGCGGCTTGCGGGCCGTCGTTGACGGGCTGGCACGCAAGGGGCTGGTCATCAAACGCTCAGAGCTCCAGAAGCCCAAGGTCAGGCCAAAGACGGAGCGGCTGGCTCGGCTCATCGTCGAGTTGAACGAGGACGTCTATGAGAGACTCAAACGGGCTCCGCGGCAGAGGGCCATGGTGGAGCACCTGGCTAGGGAAGGGATGATGTCCGTCTCCCAGCTCTACGCCGAGGCCGGGGGCAGCAGCGCGACGCTGAAGGCCCTGGTCGAGAAGGGGCTGGTCGAGGTCGAGGAGCAGGAGGTCTGGCGCAGCCCCCTGGAGGGACGGGAGTTCGTGCTGACCACGCCCCCCAAGCTGACGCCGGATCAGGAAGCCGTCTGGCGGGAGATCGAGGAGGCAATAAGGGGACAAGGAGACAAGGAGACAAGGGGACAGGGAGACTCACCCCCTC
>CAYQVA010000143.1:0-4791 GCA_964420815.1 uncultured Anaerolineae bacterium | reverse complement strand
GCTCTTAAGACGCTATTTACGCCGCGATTCATGGGCCGGATTTTGGCCGTGGCCGCCACCTGGCTGGCCGTCTATATCCTCGTCCGCTACCTAACCCGCTGGCTGGAGAGGCTGAACAAAGCGGCCACGGGATTCGGCATTGACAGCCGCGAGTTAAGGGTCCTGGACACGATCCTCGACTATGCCATCATAGCGGCGGGGGTGCTGGTGACCCTCTCCATCCTCAACCTCACCTCCATCCTCTACAGCTTGCTGACCGCGGCTGGGGTGGCGACGGTGATGATCGGCTTTGCCGTCAAGGACGTGGCCGCCAACCTCGTCTCCGGCCTCTTCATCCTCCTTGACCAGCCCTTCGTCGTCGGAGACTCCATCAAGGTGAAGGAGCACGTGGGGAGGGTGGAGAAGATCTCTTTGCGCTCCACCAGAATCGTCACCCCTGAAGGGGAAGTAGTCACCATCCCCAACAGCATCCTAGCCACCACCCCCATCGTCAACTATTCCGTCGGCCAAAAGCCCTCCAGCGAGGCTGAAAGGAAAGGGACATAACCGAGGTCTGCGGAGGACACAAATATGACCTACAAGGCGATCCTTTTCGACGTAGACGATACCCTGATCCATGTCTACCCCTCCGTGCGTGAGACCTTCATCCGGGCTTACCGCCATCTGGGCTTAGGGATAGATGATGAAGAGCTGAGTGAGGCCTATCAAGCGGCCCTTGAGTTCTACTGGCAGGAGGGGCTGAAATACAAGGAAGACGAGCGTCTGCTCTGGATACGCTTCAACGAGACGATCCTGCACCATTTGGGCTTCGAGGGGAACGTGCGGGATTACGCCGAGGAGGTCGTGAGGTTCTTCGCGGAGAACACCTCTTACCGGGTCTTCCCAGATGTGGAGCCCACTCTGGCCGCGCTGAGGTCCCAGGGCCTCACCCTGGGGGCCATCACCGGCCGCATCCACAGCACTCGGCCCATCCTCGAGCAGTTCGGGCTGATGAGGTACTTCGACTTCTACCTCGCCGCCGGGGAGGTGGGGGTTAGGAAGCCGGAGGCGGCCTTCTACGAGAGAGCCCTGGAACTGGCTGGGGTTAGTGCCAGCGAGGCCCTCCTGGTGGGGAACGACCTGACCGATGTGGAGGGGGCCAGGAGCGTGGGCATTACCCCCGTGCTCATTGACCGCCAGAACCAATTCGCCTCAGCAGATTGCATCCGCTTGACCGATCTGCGTCAACTACTATCGCTTCTCGGAGGTGAGGGATGAAGCGTGGGTTCCAACCCCGAGGCCGCTACTTTGAGGAGTTCGAGGTCGGGGAGGAGGTCACCAGCCCCGGCCGGACGGTGACCGAGACGGACGTGGTCATGTTCGCCGCCCTCTCCGGCGACTACAGCCAGCTCCACACCGACGCCGAGTTCGCCAAGGGGACGATGTTCGGGGAGCGGGTCGCCCATGGCCTCCTGGGCCTCTCCATCGCTGGAGGGCTGGCCAGCCGCCTGGGCTTCCTGGAGGGCACAGCCCTGGCCTTCCTGGGGCTGAACTGGAAGTTCAAGAAGCCCATCCTCATCGGCGATACCATCGCCATCCATGGCAGGGTCGCTCAGAAGAGGGAGATGCCCAGGCTAGGCGGAGGGATAGTGGTCTTCGACGTCGAAGTCATCAATCAGCGAGAGGAGACGGTCCAGAAGGGGCAATGGACGGTGCTGGTGGCCAGCAGGCCTAAGTAGGGGCGGGGCATCCCCTGGCCGGCTGTCTCCATATGGAACAACTTTCGCCCACTGGGAGCTTCTGAATCAAGGCCCTCTGGGGGATGCCTCGCCCCTACCTGAATATAATTGGCAGGTAAACCCTATTGGTTAAAGGCCGGGTGAATTTGGGCATGGCCTTGAGGGCGAGGTATGCCTGCCGATACTGAATTGGGCTATGGCCGGGATCTTGGGGGTCCTGGCGGTAAGTGATGGAATACCAGCGCCCGGGATCACACTCCTCATACCACGGCACGGTGGCGAAATCCAGGTTAAAGACGAACATCACCCCCATCCAGGGCCACTCGAGAGCCTTCTCGTAAGCTCGGACGAGGTAAGCAGCTTGCTCCTCCTCCGAGACCTCCATCCACTCGTGATCGCGTCCCAGGTCGCAATCGGTCTCCAGGACCCAGCCGAACTCCGTCGCCCAAACCTTTTTGTCGCCATCGCCGTATTCCGCCATCACGTCGTGCTGCTCCTTGGCCCGGTAGAAGCACATCCCCCCTCGCGCCTCCGTCTCATCCGGGTCGTAAGGGCCCCCGTAGGGGTGGGAGCCGAGGACGTCGAAGTAATCCTTCGCCCCGGCCTCATACATCCTTCGGAGGTAGATGAGGTCCCCCATGGCTCCCTCGCCCCCCTCGCCTGCGGTAGACAAGCCGGCTGAGACCACCACGGCTTGGGGGTCACGCCCCTTGATAGCCAGGTATGCGGTCCTGAGGATTTCGACATAGTATTCGGGATTCGGAGAGCGACCACCCCACTCGGCATTGAGGTTCGGCTCGTTCCAAATCTCGTAGGCAGCAACCTTGCCCTGGGCGTGGTCAACCAAAGCGGCGAGGAAAGCAGCAAAGGCACCGAGCTTATCAGGCCTGATTGGGCCAGTCACCGTGGTGCCTGGCTCCCGGGCCCAGGCTGGAGGGCGCTCCACGCGTAGTAACAGCTTCAAGCCATGCTGATGAGCGGCGTTGATGACGTTGTCCACGTCAGCCCAGTTGTAACCGTTCCCCTCTTGAGGTTCGATGTCAGCCCACCACGCAAAGCTTTTGACCCAATCGAAGCCCATATCCTGCACCAAGTCCATGTTGGTGCGTTCAGCTATGTTGACCCCGTAGCCCAAGTGCGGCTCGATCACCGCTTGGATGCCTGAGGGGCTGATCGTGGTTGATAAAGATAGGGCTCCTATCAAGAGCAAGGAGCCCAATGCTACCCAGAATCGCCTCCGCATGATTTACAGCTCAGCCTCTCTTTAAGCGTGCATGCTTTTGAGTGACGCCAGCTAGAGGCGTCGGCGCTCTCTAGCGCCGACGCCAAGTGCCGAGGGGGCGTTAGAGAACGTCCCTCTCCTCGAATTCATTAAAATTCCCCAATAACCGCATTCTTAATCAACTCTATTCGCCGCAGCCTCCCTCCTGGCGTCAGCTCCACCGCTACCACGTCAATACGCCAATCAGCGGCAGTCTCCCCACGCTCCTGTAGGTAGGTCTGCGCCACCTCCACCAGCTTGGCCTGCTTGGCAGGGGTGATTGATTCCTCCGGAAGGCCCAGTTCCCTTCCCCGCCGCGTGCGAACCTCGACAAAGACGAGGCATTCTCCTTCGGTGGCGACGATGTCCATCTCACCTACGGGGCAGCGATAATTCCTCTCGCGTATGGAGTAGCCATGGCGACGGAGGTAATCGGCGGCGAGCCTCTCGCCTAATTTTCCCAGTTCCCTTCTCGCATCTCTCATGGAGGGCCCTCGACCATATGCTTCATCGGGGCGAAGGAGAGGCGGTGGAGGGGGCAGATTCCAAGGCGCTCCAAGGCTTGGCGGTGCTGGGGGGTCCCGTAACCCTTATGCCGGGCGAAGCCGTAGCCCGGATAGTGGCCATCGAAGGCGACCATCATCCTGTCTCGGGAGACCTTGGCCACGATGGAGGCCGCAGCGATAGAGAGGCAGAGGCTGTCGCCTTTAGAGACGCTTTTCTGAGGGATAGGCACTGAGGGGAGATTTAGGCCATCAATCAGGAGGAAATGTGGGGTGAGGGCCAGGTTCCTGATGGCTTTCTCCATCGCCAGCTTGGTGGCCTGAACGATGCCCAAGGCGTCAATCGCCTTCGCGGGTACTATCCCCACTCCGATGGCCAGGGCTGAGGCCCGGATCGCATCGTAGAGGCGATCGCGCTGGCGAGGCGTGAGCGTTTTCGAGTCGCGCACGCCCCGCAACCGCTCACGCAGGGAGGGCGAGCCCAAAGGCAGGATCACCGCCCCCGCCACGACGGGGCCGGCCCAGGAGCCACGCCCCGCTTCATCGAGGCCGGCGATGAAGCGATAGCCCTGAGCGTAGAGAACCATCTCCTCCCTCAAATCTGGGTCACGATTTGCCATCTGATCTCAAAAGGAGAGAGAATAGGTGTATGGGAGTATAGGTGTATGGGAGTATAGGAGTTCAGAGCCGCTTCTCCTTGAGCCTGGCCGCCTTTCCGCGGCGCTTGCGCAGGAAGTAGAGCTTAGCCCGGCGCACATGGGAGTGACGGAGGACCTCCACCTTCTCTATCAAGGGCGAGTGGAAGGGGAAGGTCCTCTCCACGCCGATGCCGTGGGCGGCGATGCGCCGCACGGTGAAGTTGGCGTTGGCTCCCCCCTTCCGGATGCGCATCACCACGCCCTGGAAGACCTGGGTCCGCTCGCGGTCACCCTCGATGAGCTTGCTGTGCACGCGCACCACATCGCCCGGCCTCAACTCGGGGATATTAGGGTTCGGCTCCAGCTTGCTAACCGATGCTATCAAATCAACCATTCCATCACCTCATACCCTGGAGGCATTAGGGCAGCGCAGCCCCGCCGCACTGCCCTAAAGCCGCTGTATCACGGATGCAAATTATACCATAGGTCGCCGATACCGCCAAATGCTCAAGCGATTCGGGCCTGCAGCTCGCGCAAGAACTCCCTGTCCTCGGCGGTCAGCTCCGCCCTCCCCAGGAGGTCGGGGCGGCGCTGCCATGTGCGCCTCAGAGCCTCCCGCCGACGCCATCGGGCTATGGCGGCGTGGTCGCCGGAGAGGAGCACCTCGGGGA
>CAYQVA010000142.1:0-4836 GCA_964420815.1 uncultured Anaerolineae bacterium | reverse complement strand
AGCGTGTTGACAGAAGAATGTTAATGTGCTATAATATACACGGTATTGAGAATGGAGCCTTGGCATCAGCTCCTTAGGCTATGAAGGGAGGTGGTCTTAGAGGATATCCTATTAGGCTGTCTCTCGGGGACGTAATCCACGGCCTGGGAATCCCATCCTCCCAGGCGATGAAAAGGAGTGAGGGAGGAGAAAGACATGTTAAAGAAGATTGCGATCTTGACAATGGTGCTTGTTTGCACACTCTTCGCGGCCTGCAAGCCTGCTGCCCCGCCAGTCCCCTATGGAGGGGTGCTTAAGGTGGGCATCAATGCTGAGATCACCGGCACCATTCCCACTGTTGGAGAGGCCTGTGTGGTCGGTGCGGAGATCGCTCGCGACGAGCTCAATGAAGCAGGGATAACGATCGGCGAGCATACTTACAAGATCGAGCTGGTCATCGAGGACAACGAGAACAAGCCTGAGGTGGCTGCTGCTGCCGCCAAGAAGCTGGTCACCGAGGACAAGGTACTGATCCACATCGGTGCCAACGCCAGCAAGAACGCCATCCCATGCGGCGGTGTCTGCAACGACCTCGAGTGCCCGATGATCAGCCCTTGGTCCACTAACCCCTACACCACCATGCGCAGGCCTTGGGTCTTCCGCGTCCCCTTCATTGATAGCTTCCAGGCAGGGGTGAATGCCTGGTTTGCCATGACAGAGTTCGGCGCCAAGAAGGCAGCAGTGCTCTTCGACATCGGCAGCGATGCTCTTTACTTCCAGGGCCACTTCTTCAAGAGGGCCTTTGAGGCGTTAGGCGGCGAGGTGGTGGCCTTCGAGACCTGGACCACCGGCGATAAGGACGTCACTGCCCAGTTGACCAAGATCAAGGAGTCGGGTGCTGAGGTTCTCTATCTGCCCGCATACTACGATGAGGTCGCCACGTATGTCCCGCAGGCCGTCAGGTTGGGGCTGCCCGAGGCCGGTATCACCATCATCGGCCACGACGGGTGGGAGTCGCCGGACCTGATCCCGCTCTGCGGCGATGCCTGCGATGGGCTCTACTTCACCACCCACTGGGCGGAGGACATCGCCGGCGCGAAGGCTAAGGCCTTCATCGAGGAGTTCAGGAAGAGGACGGGCAAGACGCCGGAGTCCACAGGCGGCCTGACCTACGATGCCTTGTACCTCTTCGTTGAGGCGCTGAAGAACTGCGGCAAGCTCACCGGGGACCTGGCTGAGGACCGCAAGTGCATCCGCGACGGCCTCGCCGCGATAAAGGCCTTCGAGGGCGTCACCGGCACCATGACCCCCACGGAAGAGGGGGACATGATCAAGGACGTGCAGATCGTCAAGATCGACGTCAAGGAAGGCAAGTTCAAGTACTACAAGACCGTTTCCGCGGCGGAATACGAGGCTGCGCTGGCGGCGGCGGGGACGAGCGTGGAGGAGCTGATGAAGTAAGCTCCCATTTAGGGTGGGCTGGGGGCTTACCCAGCCCACCCTATCTATGGAAGGAGGGCATTATGGCTTATATCCTCCAGCAGGCGGTGAACGCCTTGCAACTGGGCAGCATTTATGCCTTGATTGCCTTAGGTTACAATATGGTTTATGGCGTCCTATCGCTGGTCAACTTCGCCCACGGTGACGTCTTTATGATTGGGGCCTTCATCGCCTTCTTCGCATCCACACTATTGAAGCTATCCTTTGTGCCTACCATGCTTTTCTCTATGTTCGGCTGCGCCTTGCTCGGGGTGGCCATCGAGAGGATAGCCTATAGGCCCCTGCGGAGAGCGCCTAAGCTCTCGGTGGTGATCACAGCCCTAGGGGTGGGGTTGTTTATGGAGAACATGGTCCTGGGCATAATTGGCCCCTGGCGAAAATCGTTGCCCCCCCTTCTTCCGGAGCATGTCTTCAATGTGGGAGAAGTGCGTATCTCCAGCCTCCAACTGATAATCATCGGCGTGTCCATCGCGTTAATGGCCATCCTGGAATTCATCGTGGGGAAAACAAAGCAGGGGATAGCCATGAGGGCCATATCCTTCGACCGGTTCACCGTCCCCTTGATGGGCGTTCCGGAGAACCAGATCATCAGCCTAACTTTTGCCATTGGCTCAGCGCTGGCCGCGGCGGGGGCTCTTCTATTCAGCCTTGCCTATCCCCTCATAGAGCCGACTATGGGGATGATGGTCGGTTGGAAGGCCTTCATCGCTGCCGTGCTAGGAGGGATTGGCTCAGTAAGGGGGGCGATGGCAGGGGCCTTCCTTCTGGGATTGATCGAGATAGCTGCTGGAGCCACCTTCCCATCCCGCCTTCGTGACCTGATAGCCTTTGCCATCGTATGGATCATCCTTATGATAAGGCCGACGGGGCTCTTCGGCGTGGCCAGAAGAGAGGCGGTCTAAATCCATAATTGTGGATCGAGGTGAAGAAGATGAAAAAATATTATCTACCATTGGCCCTTGTTGGCCTCTTTATCCTGCTCACAGGCGCAAGCTTATTAGGTCTCCTTACCAGTTACATTCAAATGGTATTGATGTTGATGGGCATCAATATCATCCTGACCGTGAGCTTGAATCTAGTGAACGGCTATATGGGGGAGTTCTCCGTCGGGCATGCTGCTTTCATGTCCCTAGGCGCTTATACGAGTGCCTTCATAACAACGCGGCTCATCCCCCACCTCCTGTGGGGCGAGCCATTGTTCCCCGTGGGCAAGCTGTTATATACCTTCGATGTGGCAGCGCACATTGAGGGGCCAATATGGTACCTGGTCTTCCCCCTTACCCTGCTCGCGGGCGGGGCGGTAGCGGCCCTGGCAGGGCTCTTGGTAGCCATCCCCTCCTTCAGGGTCAGGGGCGACTATCTGGCCATCATCACCCTGGCGGTCAACTACATCGTCATGAACTTCTTCGCCAATCTGGAGCCCCTCGGCGGCTCCCGGGGGATCACGGGCATCCCCGGCTTCACCAGTGTGCCGATCGTCCTCATCTGGACGGTTATATCGCTGTGGGCCATCCATAACTTCATCTACTCCACTTACGGCAAAGGGGTGATGGCGATCCGGGAGGATGAGGTTGCCGCCGAGGCCATGACGGTGGATACCCGTCGCGTTAAGGTGATGGCCTTTTGCATCTCCTCCTTCTTCGCCGGCATCGGCGGTGGCCTCCTCGCCCATCTCCTCCTCTATATCAACCCTGCCAGCTTCAGCATCTTAAGGTCCATCGAACCCCTGGTAATGGTTTACCTGGGGGGCATGGGCTCCATCAGCGGATCAATCCTTGGGGCCATCGTCCTTACTGGCCTGATAGAGGCTCTACGGCCCCTTCGGGTGTGGAAGTGGGCGGTGATCTCTTTGATCCTCATCATTTTGATGATCTTCCGTCGTGAGGGGATAATGGGTGGTAGGGAGTTTTGGTTCCTGAAACCGAAAAGGGAGGTAGAGTATGCCCCTGCTTCAGATTAGGAATCTGACCCATTGGTTTGGTGGGCTGAGAGCCGTTCACAATTTCCATGAAAACCTGGAGGAAGGCGAGTTGGTGGGCCTAATAGGTCCCAATGGGGCTGGTAAGACCACCATCTTTAACCTCATCTCCGGCATCTATAGGCCCACCGAGGGGGAGATAATCTTCAATGGCACCAACATCGTTGGCCTCCGGCCTCATCAGATAAGCTCCATGGGGATCGGCAGGACTTTCCAGAAATTGAGGCTCTGGAATGACCTCACTGTGTTAGATAACGTAAAGATAGCTCAGCACTCTCGTATAGGTTATGGGTTGAGCGAGGCTGTCTTAAGGATAGGAAGGTATCATAAGGAGGAGAGAGAGATAGAGGAGCGGTCTTATGAGTTGTTGAGGATCCTGGGCATAGATAAATATGCTGACCAACGGGTCAAGCACCTGGCTTATGGCGATCAGAGGAGGGTGGAGATAGCTAGGGCATTGGCTTTGGAGCCAAAGCTGTTGTTACTGGATGAGCCCACGGCTGGGATGGGCACGGCTGAGATGATGAGGATGATGGAGCTTATTGAGAGGATAAAGGAGGAGTTCAAGCTGACCATTATCCTCATCGAGCACCGGATGAAGGTGATCATGAACCTCTGCGAGAGGATCAAATGCATAGACTTCGGGGCCATCATCGCTGAGGGAACCCCTGACGAGATAAAGGAGAACCCCAGGGTGATCAAGGCTTATCTAGGTGAGGAGGCGGCGTTCTAATGTCATGTTGCTCAGTTAAACCAAGAGGAGCCCTGCTCTAACTAGGCGCAGAAGGGTTCCTCTTATTGTTTGAAAGGGGGGAGGATATGCTATTCGGTAAACCTAATTGGGCCGAGATCGACCTAGACGCCATCGCTTTTAACTGCCGGCAGATAAAGAAATGGATCGGGGAGGATACGGAGCTCATGGCCGTGATAAAGGGGAATGCCTACGGCCATGGGATAGTTCCGGTCGCTAAGACGGCGCTGGAGAATGGAGCCACCCGCTTTGCGGCGGCGCGTGTTGACGAAGGGATAGTGCTACGTAAGGCAGGGATAGACGCCCCTGTCTTAGTGCTGGGCTATGTCCCCGCGGAGGAGATGGAGACGGTCGTCAAGTGGCGCATCACTCCCCCCATCATGCACTGGCACACGGCGAAGGCGGTTTCGGACATCTCCTCCGCACAGGGGGTGGTCACCCCCGTTCATGTGAAAGTTGACACAGGGATGGGCCGCTTCGGCCTCTTGCCGGATGAGGTGGTGGATTTCGTCAAGCGCCTGATCGAGCTCCCTTCAATTCGTTTGGAAGGGCTCTACACGCAGTTTGCCGTGGCCGACGAAGCGGACAAGACCTACACCTATAAGCAATGGGAGATTTACAAGAAGGT
>CAYQVA010000141.1:0-4840 GCA_964420815.1 uncultured Anaerolineae bacterium | reverse complement strand
TGCCCTACGCCGAGGCCTATGGGCCCGATTTCGAGGAGACCCGCCGCCGCGTGCCTGATGTCAGCAAGGCGGAGAGGGTGCTGGGCTTTCGAGCGGAGGCGCCCCTGGAGGAGGGGTTAAAGAGAACCATCGCTTGGTTCAAGGGGAGGGAGAGCTAGGAATGAGGGTTCTGATCACCGGAGGTGCGGGGTTCATCGGCTCCGCATTGGCGAATCGCTTGGTGGCTTTGGGACATCACGTCCGCGTGCTGGACGACTTAAGCGCAGGCGATCCTCAGCGCCTCGACAAGCGGGTGCTGTTCACACGGGGCGATGTAAGGGACATACCCAAGCTGTGGACCTTGCTGCGGGGCGTTGACTGCGTCTACCATCTCGCTGCCCGGGTCTCTGTGCCAGAATCTATCCTCTATCCTGTGGAATACAACGCCGTCAACGTCGGCGGGACGGTCAGCCTCATGACAGCAGTGAGGGATGCGGGGGTGAGGCGGGTCATCCTGGGCTCATCGGGGACCGTCTACGGCGAGCAAAAGGAGCAGCCAATAAAGGAGATGGCCATCCCCAGGCCGCAGAACCCCTATGCGGTGAGCAAGATGGCGTCGGAATACTACGTCTTGGCCATCGGCGCCCTCTATGGGATAGAGACGGTGATATTGAGGATCTTCAATGCCTATGGGCCTGGACAGACAGTCCCTCCCTCCCATGCCCCGGTGATACCCAAGTTCGTCAAGCAGGCTATTAGCGATGGCTCTGTGGTCATCTTCGGCAACGGGGACCAGACGCGGGACTTCGTCTACATTGACGATGTAGTGGAGGCGCTTGTCGCCGCAGCCGATGCAAATGACGTGGATCGCTCCATCATCAACGTGGGCAGCGGTAAGGAGACGAGCATAAACGAGTTGGTGGAGAAAATCGAGAGGATCACGGGGCGTAATATCCCCACCCTCTACAGCAACGCCCAGGATGGCGGCGTCTCCCGCTCCGTAGCCGATATAAGCTTAGCTCGAAAGAGGCTCGGATTCGAACCGAAGGTTGATATAGACGAGGGCCTCAGGCTGATGTTCGCCCATTATAGGTGATCTTAGCAAGCCACCACAAGTTCCTTTAACTTTTGAGGCCATCAACAGCGGGGGTGCAGGGGCAGCCAGCCCCATGCCAGGGGGCGTGGAGGGGTGTCCCCCCCAGCCCTCACCCACCCCCAACCCCCTACAGCTTCGCTGCGGAGCAATGGGGGCAAAAGTGCAAAGAACTTTTGCACAACTGCTTTGGAGGGCCATATGCAGACGAAACTGAGCATCTTCTGCGATAAGGTCATCGAGGCCGGCTGGCTGGCGGCAGCCATCGTCACCCCCCTCTTCTTCAACGTCTACTCCAACCGCGTCTTCGAGCCCGATAAGCTCACCCTGCTGCGCTCCATCGCCCTGGTGATGGCCGTGGCATGGATCATCAAGATGCTGGAGGCTGGAAGCTGGAAACTGGAAGCTGGAAGCCAGCAACCAGCGACCAGCGACCAGCAATCAGCTTCCAGCTTTCAGCCTTCAGCATTGAGGATTCCCCTGGTCCTGCCCACATTGCTCCTGGCAGCGGTCTACATCCTAACCACCATCACCTCCGTCACCCCACGCACCAGCCTCTGGGGCTCCTACCAACGGCTGCAGGGGACTTACACTACCTTATCCTATATGGTGGTGTTCCTCCTGACTTTGCAAACACTGCGCACCAGGGAGCAACTCGACCGCCTGATCACGGTTATGATGCTGGTCAGCCTGCCCATCGGACTGTATGGCATTGTCCAGCACTATGGACTGGATCCGCTACCTTGGGCATCACCTGTCCACAGAAGGGTGGCCTCCGCCATGGGCAACTCCATCTTCGTGGCCGCCTACCTGATCATGGTCGTCCCCCTTACCATGGGGCGCCTCATCGAGTCGCTCTCCGCCCTCCTCAGGGAGGAGGAAAGCGCTCTCTCCCACTTCATCCTGGCGGCTTGCTATATCTTCATTCTCGCCGTCCAGTTGATCTGTATTGTCTTCACCCAGAGCCGTGGTCCCTTCCTGGGACTGCTTGGTGGGGCGTTCTTCTTCCTCCTCCTTTTCGCCCTCGTCAGGAGGGTCAGGTGGCTCGCTTTAACGGCCATCGGTGCGGCTATCGCAATCATCGCCTTCCTCATCGTCTTCAACTTGCCCCAAAGCCCCCTCGCCCCCCTCAAGGACCTGCCCTACCTGGGGCGATTGGGCCGGGTGATGGAGACCCAGACGGGCACAGGTAGGGTCAGGGTCCTAATCTGGCAGGGGGCAGTGGATATGATCGCCGCCAGCCCGCTGCGGGCCATCATCGGCTATGGGCCGGAGTCCATGTTCGTGGCCTACAACCCCTACTACCCGCCCGAGCTGGCCCACGTCGAAGCTCGCGGCGCCTCCCCCGACCGCTCCCATAACGAGACCTTCGACGCCCTGGTGATAACCGGCTTCATCGGCTTCGTCGTTTACCTCTTCCTCTTCGGCAGCCTCTTCTATCACGGCTTAAAGTGGCTGGGCTTCATCGCTAACCCCCAGCAGCGGACGCTCTTCGTCGCCCTGTGGCTGGCCGGTGGGGCCCTCGGCGGCTTGCTCCCCCGCCTCATCGAGGGCAGCTTCATCTTCGCCGGGGTGGGGATACCGCTGGGCATCATGGCTGGCTTGAGCCTCTATATCTCCATCTTCACCCTCTTCATCCAAGGCCGACAGGGAAGCAACTCGGAGCCCGGACCTGGGACTAGGGACTATCTTCTCCTCATCGCACTGCTTTCAGCCATCGTGGCTCACTTCATCGAGATCCACTTTGGCATCGCCATCGCCGCCACCCGCACCTACTTCTGGCTCTACGCCGCTTTACTGGTGGTCGTCGGCTTCTTCCTAGCGAGGGGGCGCCTTCAGGCCCCAAAGCCCTCGTCGCGGAGGAGGAGAAGGAGGAGACGGCGCCCCACTAGGCTCTCGGCCTGGTTCAGCCCCCCTCTGGTGACCTATTCCCTCTTGGGCGGGCTGATCCTGACGACCATGGTCTACGACTTCGTCATCATGGAAAAGCCTTATGGCCTCCTGTGGCTGATCCTCCTCATCTGGCTCTTCTCGGGGGTGGTCTTCGTCGCCCAGATGGGGAAGGCCTCGTCCCGGCGAGGGGGAGCCTGGTGGCTCCGTTCCCTGGCCAGTTATCTGCTGGTGAGCGGAGTCTGCCTAGCTTTGTTCTGGTTCATCCACTACTCCCGCCTCCCTCCGAAGGCGGAGCCGCGGAACATTATAACCGTCTACTACCTCTGGCTCTTCGCCAGCGCGGCTTTGATGGCGCTCTCCATGATGAGGGGTAGAACCCTCCCCCGCACCCTCTGGCGGAAGACGAACCTGCTGCTCTATCCGGTCCTGATCGCTGGCGTGGCGCTGCTCATCTTCTTCACCAACATCAACGTGGTCAGGGCGGACATCGTCTTCAAGCAGGGATTGTTCTACGAGGGCAAGGATTGGAATCAGAGTGTTGGCCTGTACCACATCGCCCTGCAACTGGCCCCCAGTCAGGATTATTACCTCCTCTTCCTGGGCCGGGCCTACGTGGAGATGGCGAACGCCGCACCGGATGCGAGCCAGAGAGACGCCCTGTTCGAGGAGGCACGCAAGGTGCTGGAGCGGGCGAGGGAACTTAATCCCCTCAACACCGACCACACCGCCAACCTGGCGCGCATGTACCGAAGTTGGGGCGAGGCGACGGACGACCCCATGGAGCGGGCGGAGAAGCTGGACAAGGCTCTGGAATACTATCGGAAGGCCACGATTCTGAGCCCTAATAACGCCCAGCTCTTCAACGAGTGGGGCTCGCTCCATCACTTCAGGGGGGAATACGGCGAGGCTATCGGGAAGTACCAGCGCTCCTTGACCTTGGATAAGGAGTATATTGACACCTACCTGCTGCTGGGCGATGCCTACCGGGCGATGGAGAACCTTGAAGGGGCAGCGGAGGCATACAGACGGGCCATCGAGCTCGATCCCAAGGCCCCTCAGGCCCACAGCCTATTGGGGCTCGTGTATGCCCAGCAGGGGAAGCTCGAAGAGGCGGTGCTGGAGAACCTGGCGGTCATCGAGATCTCCCCCAATGATTACCCCAGCCATAAGAACCTGGCCCTCCTCTACAGGGACCTGGGGCGCATCGAGGAGGCCCTCGCTGAGGCACGGATTGCCCTGAAACTTGCCCCCGAGGAAGAGCGAGCGAAGCTGGAAGAATTCATCGCCAAGCTTAGTCCAGATGAAGAGCTCATCCAGAGTTACCTCTCCCAGGGTCAGGCTTACCTGGACAAGAAGGAGCTGGACAAGGCGGCCGAGGCCTATACAAAAGCTTTAGCTCTGGACCCCAACCTCGTTCAGGCCCACAGCGCCCTGGGCTACATCTATGCCCAGCAGGGACGGCTTCAGGAGGCGGTGGAGGAGAACCTCAAGGTGCTGGAGCTGGCCCCAAGGGACTACGCCAGTCACAAGAACCTGGCCATCCTTTACCAGCAACTGGGGCGAATCGATGAAGCTATTGCCGAGGCTAAAACCGCCTTGGAGCTAGCGCCGGAGGGCGATAAGCCGGCCTTAAAGGACTTCATCGCACAGTTGGAAACAAGGGGTCTCCCCGAATCAGAGGAACACAAAACTCCGTGAGCAAACGGGGAGACCCCTCGTTTGGAGGGACAGAAATGATCAATTATATGCTCATCTTCGTCGCCGCCTTGGTCTTCGCCATCGGCGGCACGCCCATCGCCAGGATGCTCGCCCCACGCCTAGGGGTGATGGACCAGCCCAGCGCCCGCAAGATCCACACCAGGCCCATGCCCCGCC
>CAYQVA010000140.1:0-4866 GCA_964420815.1 uncultured Anaerolineae bacterium | reverse complement strand
CGGATGATGGCCGTCCAGGGATCGGCGGTGAGCACCTGCTCTAGCCTCACCGCCGCCTCGGGGGTCCCATCGGCTACGATGACCTGCCCCGCATGGATGGAGTAGCCGATGCCCACCCCGCCGCCGTGGTGGATGGCCACCCAGGTGGCCCCGCAGACGGCATTCAGCAGCGCATTGAGGAGCGGCCAGTCGGCGATGGCATCAGAGCCGTCCTTCATCCCCTCCGTCTCCCTCCTGGGGGAGGCCACCGAGCCGCCATCCAGATGGTCGCGGCCAATGACGATGGGGGCTTTCACCTCACCTGAGGCCACCAGCTCGTTGAACCTGAGCCCCGCCCTCGCCCGCTCACCATAGCCAAGCCAGCAGATTCTCGCCGGAAGCCCCTGGAAGGCCACCTTCTCCCTGGCCAGGCGTATCCAGCGGGCCAGGTGCTCGTCCTCTGGGAAGAGCTCCAGGATGACCTCGTCGGTCTTGTAAATGTCCTCGGGGTCGCCGGAGAGGGCCACCCAGCGGAAGGGCCCCTTCCCCTCGCAGAAGAGTGGCCTGATGTAGGCCTGGACGAAGCCAGGATAGCTGAAGGCGTCCTCCACCCCCGCGTCGTAGGCCCGCTGGCGGAGGTTGTTGCCGTAGTCGAAGACCACCGCACCCCTCTTCTGGAACTCCAGCATGGCCTGGACATGCTCAGCCATGGAATCCATCGCCCTCCTGACGTAGTCGTCGGGGTCCTTCTGCCTCAGCTCGACCGCCTCCTCCACCGACAGCCCTTTGGGGACGTACATCACTGGGTCATGGGCAGGGGTCTGGTCGGTGACTACATCGGGGGTGATGCCCCTCCTGACCAACTCGGGGTAGATGTCGGCGGCGTTGGCGATGAGGCCGATGGACCTGGGCTCCTCTTTGGACAGCGCCTCCTCCACCATCCTCAGCGCCTCGTCCAGGTCGTTTACCACCACGTCCACGTAGCGGGTGTCCAGGCGGCGCTGGGCGCGCTTGGGGTCAACCTCCACGATGAGCCCCACCCCCTCGTTCATGGTGATGGCCAGCGGCTGCGCCCCGCCCATCTCGCCCAATCCGGCGGTGAGGACGAACTTGCCCTTGAGGCTGGGCCAGCCCTGGGCGCGGGCGGCGGCCCCCAGCGTCTCGTAGGTGCCCTGGAGGATGCCCTGGGTGCCGATGTAGATCCAGCTCCCGGCCGTCATCTGGCCGTACATGATG
Organism: uncultured Anaerolineae bacterium; assembly: GCA_964420815.1. Lineage (GTDB taxonomy): Bacteria > Chloroflexota > Anaerolineae > CAYQVA01 > CAYQVA01 > CAYQVA01. Next base: position 3,651 of record CAYQVA010000140.1, on the reverse strand, counting down.
AGCCCCTTGCGGTCCAGCTCGTCGAAGACCTCCTGGGTGGCCCAAGCTGGCACCAGGTTGGAGTTGGCTAGGAGCACGCGAGGGGCATCGGGGTGGGTCTTAAAGATGCCCACGGGTTTTCCAGACTGCACGAGCAACGTTTCATCGTTTTCAAGCTCCTTCAGTGCCTCGATGATCGCGTCGAAGCATTCCCAGTTGCGGGCCGCCTTCCCCCTCCCGCCGTAGACGATAAGATTTTCAGGGTCGCCGGCCACCTCGGGGTCGAGGTTGTTCATGAGCATCCTCATGGCCGCCTCCTGCCCCCAGCCCCTGCAGGTGAGCTTAGTCCCTCGCGGGGCTCGGACCACCCTTGGGGCGGCCTTAACCTTCTCCAGAGTTTTCACCGCTTCCATCGCTTCACCTCCTCTCTTTAAATCCTCCCGCAGGTTTCGAAACCTGCGCGCTCAAACGGCCGCTGGCGATGAGTCGCCGCACCGCCTCGATGTAAGGATACATGATGGCGTCCTCTTCCAGGAAGGGCACGACCTCTCGGATGGCCTCGTAGGCGGGGGCGGTGCCCCTCCCCAGCTGCAGGTGCTCTGCTTCCGCCTCGCGGCGAAAATCTATGGCCTGGGCAGCGGCGAAGAGCTCTATAGCCAGGATGGTCTCCACGTTCTCGGCTATCTCGCTGGCCTGGCGGGCGGCGATGGTGCACATGCTGGCATGGTCCTCGACGTTGGCCGAGGCGGGGATGGAGTCAACGCTCGCCGGGTGGGCCAGCACCTTGTTCTCCGAGACGAGGGCCGCCGCCGTGTATTGGGCGAGCATGAAACCGGTGTTCAAGCCGCCTCGCTTGGTGAGGAAGGCCGGCAACAGCCCCTCGTTGGCCTTCTCGTCGAGCAAGCGGGTCAGCCTCCGCTCGGAGATGTTCCCCAGCTCCGCTAGGGCGGCGCCCAGAAGGTCCATGGCCAAGGCCAGCGGCTCACCGTGGAAGTTGCCCCCGGAGAGGGCGATGGCCTCATCATCTTCGGCGAAGATCAGGGGATTATCAGTGGCCGAGTTGAGCTCGGTCTCGACCACCTGCCGGGCATAGGCGATGGCGTCGCGCGCAGCCCCGTGGACCTGGGGGATGCAGCGCAGGCTGTAGGCATCCTGCACCCTCCCCTGGAGGAGCTGGCTGCCCTCGATCAGGCGGCGCATGTGGGCGGCACAGACCATCTGTCCGGGATAAGGCCGCACCTCATGTATCCTCGGGTCGAAGGCCCGCGAGGTGCCTCCCAGGGCCTCGAGGCTCATGGCCCCGGCGATGTCAGCCACCTCGCTCAGCCGCTCCGCCCTATGGACGACCAGGGCTCCGATGGCGGCCGTCACCGCGGTGCCGTTAACCAGGGCCAGCCCCTCCTTGGCCTCCAATTCGATGGGTTCTATCCCCGCTCGCCTCATGGCCTCAGCGCCGGGCAGCCGCTCACCTCGATAGAAGGCCTCCCCTTCGCCGATGAGCACCAGGGACATGTGAGCCAAGGGGGCCAGGTCGCCACTGGCCCCTAGGGAACCCTTCGCCGGGATGACCGGGTGCACCCCGCGCTCGATCATGGTCAGCAATGTCCGCAGCGTCTCTAAACGGACGCCTGAGTGGCCCTTGGCCAAGGCATTGGCTCGGATGAGCATCGCCGCCCGCACGGTGGCCTCATCCAGCGGCTGGCCGACCCCCACGGCGTGGCTCATCACCATGTTGCGCTGAAGCGCCTTTACCTGACTGGGCGGGATGAGCCTGTCCTTCAAGGCCCCGAAGCCCGTGGTCACACCGTAGATGACCTCACCAGCAGCCACGAAATCCTCCACGGCTTGGCGGGCCCTCCTCACCCTCTCCTGAGCCTCGGAGCTGAGCTTAAGCCTCACCCCCTCAGGCTTCGACCAAGCCACGGCCACAACATCTTCTATAGTCAAACCCTCGCCGTCAATAGTTATCGTCTCCATCGGCAACCTCCTCACCCTTGAGGATCAAGCCCAAATTCAACTAAGCGGTTCTCCAAGATTTGATCCAGCGAGAAGCCGTCCAGTTGCAAATAGAACTTGGCGGCCTCGACAAGGGCGGCCTGGGGCACGAGGCCCACTATCTCGCTCCCCCTCACCGACACGCCGTAGCGTGCCGCCTCACGCCTGATCATCTCCATCACGCGATGGATGGGCGTGTGGCGATAGTCGGTCAGATTCATCGAAACCTGGGCCGTGCCCTTGACCAGCAGGCCCAGGGCCTGCACGTAGCGCAATCCACCGCTGGAATAGCGCACGGCTCGAGCGATGGCCTTGGCTATCCCCACATCGTCGGTGGACAGGTAGACGTTGAAGGCGATGAGGGGTGGTCGAGCACCGATGGCCGTGGCGCCGGCCTTGCCGAGGCGGCTTGGCCCGAAATCGGGGGCCCTCTCGGGGTCGGTCTCGATCTCGACCTTGAGGGCCTCGTATTCGCCCCGCCTTATGTTGGCCAGGACGCGCCGTTCCGGCCGCGTGGCCGCTTCCCCATAGAGGTAGACGGGGATGGCCAGCTCGCGTCCTACCCGCTCTCCCAGCCGCCGCGCCATCTCCACACAGACCGCCATCTCCACCCCGGCGAGGGGGACGAAGGGGACCACGTCCGTCGCCCCTATCCTGGGGTGTTGGCCGCGGTGCGAGTCCATGTCAATGAGCTTCGCTGCCTGGGCGATGGCCTGGAAGGCGGCCTCCTCCACAGCCCTCGGCTCGCCGACGTAGGTCACCACCGAGCGGTTGTGGTCGGCATCCGAGTGCACATCCAGCACCTTGACCCCGGGCACGGAAGAAATCCTCTCCACGATCTGGCCTATGACCCCCTCGCGGCGCCCCTCGCTGAAATTGGGCACGCACTCGACTATCTTCATAGGTCGTCCCTCACAAGTTTGCAAGTGAGGCAAGTTGGCAGGTTTGCAAGTGAGCAAGTTGCATGCCACTTTCCCACTTGCATACTTGCCCACTTGCTTATAGCACCGCCAACGCCCATTCGATTATACCGCAAGATGGGTTCCCTGTCCACCTTCTTGTGGCCATCGCAGGACCATTCAGCTCTTCACGCAAATCTGAGACTTCCGAAGTCTGCCACAGTTAACACGTAATCATCAACCCTGCTAGGGCAGGGAAAGGCGCCCAGCGCGGAGACTTCGGAAGTCTATTTCGAGGACTGACCCTGTTGGTGTCGAAGATAGGCTTAACTGTCTTCTCGATAGGGGACGACCCGCGATAGCGAGAGGGCTGTGGCTGTACCCAGTCCCAAGGCTGCCCAGAAGGGGGCGGTGGAGCCGAAGCTCCCCCGTAGATAGGCCCCAAACGCCGGCGCTGCGGCCGAGGTCAGCCCCGTGATGGTGCCGAGGAGGCCGACAAAGGCCCCCCGCGAGCCCGCTGAGGCCGCCTGGGTCACCAGCGCATCGTAGGCTACACTGCCCATCTGCAGGCCCATGCTCGCCGTCACAAAGAAGGCCAACCCAACCACCATTGAGTTTCCAGCTAACGCCCAAAGGAGCATAGTGAGGACATGCCCAAGGGAACTCGCGATCAAAAGGTTCCGACTTCCGTAGCGGTCGGCGAGCCGCCCGCCCAGCAGGCTGGCAGCCATGGCTGCTAAGCCGCCCAGGGAGAATAGGGCGTTTATCTCAGGCTTCT
>CAYQVA010000139.1:0-4904 GCA_964420815.1 uncultured Anaerolineae bacterium | reverse complement strand
CCCAACCGAAAAAGCAAAGCGCCAGCTTCGGGTAAAGGGTTCCCCTCCCATAGCTAGCGCTTCATTCACTCATCTCGCGCCTCCTTGCATGCTACAATCTAACTCCGGGCGGGCGCTATGTAATCTTCATTTCAGTTGCATTATACCACAGAAGCGCTAAAATGTCAAGCTAGATCGCTGAGCGCGTGAAAATTCAAGCTTTAGCTGTCAAGGGGCGTCCACGCCCCGTCTGTGGTCGGTTGTGGCCCAGAGAAGTGGGGCGGGGACGCCCTTTTGTAGCTTGAGGAAGTTGTAGATCAAGCCCTGAGCTATTTTACCCATCAGGCAAAGCGAATGCGCTATCCCTGGTATCGGGAGAAGGGCTACCCGATTGGGAGCGGGCCTGTGGAGAGCGCTTGCAAGAATCTGGCAGGGTCTCGCTTGAAAAGGGGAGGCATGCGCTGGAGCCAGGAGGGAGCACAAGCTGTGTTGAATCTCCGATCTGAGCTTTTGAGTGGCCGCTGGGATGAAGCCTGGCAACGCCTCCGTCAGGTCTCTTGAATTCACCAACTTTTCTCGCGCACACCCGGCCAGGAAAGGTACTTGCAATTTTGAGCGAGATATGCTATAGTATTTGGTAGCTAATGCGAAGGTTCATGTGCCTTATCATGAACCAAAGAAAAGAGAGGAGGTCCAAATGTACATCCGGAAAAGCACTACCATATTGATCGCTGCTGCCATCGCGGCCCTTGTCTGGTGGGGTGTCACCGTCGCTGTGGGCGCTCCCCCTGACCCATCTGACTCCGCCAGCGCTGAGCTCGGTAGGGGCCAGGGGGTGAGCACTGCAACCGCACCGGATGGTCCCGGTTTCCTCATGTTGCCGCCCGCTGCCTTCATACCAGGGAAAGGCGATACGGAAATAGACTTCGTAGGGAACTGGCTGAGTACCAAGGCCGGAGCTCTTTATACTGCGGCTGTGTATCTTCCTCAGGGTGCTCGGGTCACCAAGATGACTCTCAACTGCTACGACGCTGATGCCTCAACGCATGTGAGCGCACGGCTTTTTCGTTCAAATGCTAGAGGCAAGTGGGACCCACTGACCGACTTTATTAGCTCCGGCGATGCCTTCGACGGTGGCTACTTCTCCGGCTCCGTTGACGCCATCACTGAGGACAATATCAACCTGATTGATAACTCCACTTACTGTTACTTCGCTCACGCTTGGGTACATCCAGGCGCTGTCAAGCTGTATCAGGTTCGCATCGACTACACGTTCAATAACTACCTGCCCGCCGCCCTCAAGAATTACACCCATTAGTTGGTTCCCCCAGTGGTAGCGGCGCGAGTCTGTAAAGATGACCATGCGGCCTCGATCAGCTTAAAAAGACGGAGGGAACACCTGCCGTGTTCCCTCCGTCTTTTCTCCTCCAACAACCGAAATTCGCCTTCACCGGTTTCGATAACCCAGGTTAGCTTCTCTCACGTGGTGGCATGGCCAGCTTTGCGCGCCACTAAGCCGGCGGCGATGAATGGCAAGCCACAGTTCGCCCCTACAGCGAGCAACAAGATGTTGACAAATCAAGGGGGTTGGGGGTAGAATTTGCAGGGGGGAGATGAAGCACATTATCGGTTTGACCGGCAACATCGCCACAGGCAAGAGCAGCGTCTTGCGGATGCTGGAGCGATTGGGGGCGAAGGCCATTGATGCCGATGCCTTGGCCCACCATCTCATGGAGCCCCAAACCCCCGTCTGGCTGGCGATAGTCGAGGCCTTCGGCGAGGGAATACTCCAGCCCGACGGACGGATAGACCGAAGGAGGCTGGGGTCCATCGTCTTCTCCGACCCAGACGCCTTGAAGCGGTTGGAGAGGATCGTCCACCCCGCCGTCATCGCTCGGACGATGGAGATGATCCAGCAGGCTACCGAGCCCGTCGTGGCCATCGAGGCCATCAAGCTCATCGAGGCTGGCATGCACCGCCAATGCCATTCCCTCTGGGTGGTGACCTGCACCCCTCAGCAGCAGTTGGAGCGCCTGATGAGGTCGCGCAATCTGAGCGAGGAGGAGGCTAGGCTTTACATCGCAGCCCAGCCACCCCCCGAGGAGAAGCTCAAGCTGGCCGACGTGGTCATTGACAACAGCGGCACCATCGAGCAGACGTGGCAGCAGGTGAGGAGGGAATGGGAGAGGATCGTGGAGGAGACAAATATGTCGGTTCGTGGGTTTCTGGGGAAGCATTACCGTTTAGTCGCTTGGCTGGTCCTAGCGGCCGGCATGGTGGCGATACTCCTCTGGGCGGCCAGGGATGTGGACTTGCTGCCCAGCCAGCTCGCTGCCTTGGTGGTCACCACCGTCCTCCTGGCCGGCGCATGTGTTTGGATCATCGGCCTGGAGTAGTAAGTATAAGGGCGATGCTAGCGTTGCCAAAGGGGAAAGCCTTCAGCGGGTTTCGGCCGCTGGACGTCGGACGGGATATAGGTCAGATTGTCCAGCTCATCGAGGTGGCTTTCCAGGGGGAGCTGAGCCCAGCGGGGGACGAGGCGCTGCGAGAACTCAGGCTCATGAGATACCTCGCGCCCCTCCTCTGGCTACTCAGCCGTATAAGCCCGGAGTTTCGCGACCTCCTCACAGGATACGTCTGGGTTGATGAAGGCCTGGTCGTGGGCAACGTCACCCTCAGCATGGACAGCCCAGATGCAAGGCGATGGGTTATCAGCAACGTGGCCGTCCACCCCCGCTATCGGCGGCGGGGCATTGCCAGGAAGCTCATGGAAGCAGCCATAGCCCTTGCCAGGAGGCGGGGCGGCGAGTTGGTGACGCTTCGAGTCCGCAGGGCTAACCTGGCGGCTCAAAACCTCTACCGCAGTCTAGGCTTCACTGAATTCGAGTCCATAATGGAATTGCGCTTAGAGCAGATAAGAAGAACCGTTTCCCGCCCTACAGAAGGCCTCCAGCTAAGGAGGGCCAAGCTTGAGGAGTGGTGGAAGGCCTACGAGTTGGCCAGGGCTGCTATTCCACCAAAGGCGCAGCGGCTGAGTCCGGTGCGGCAGGCCGATTACAGGTTCGGCCTCGATCGGAGGTTGGAGACGTGGCTCAGCGACCTCATTCACTGGCGTGATACATACAGGCTGGCCGTGGAAGGCGATGAGGGATTCGCGGCCCTGCTCACCCTTCACGCCACGCGCCTCAGGTCTCCCCATCGGATCGAGCTGATGGTCCACCCTCACTACCGCGGCCCCCTCGAGGAGGCGCTGGTCGCCGAGGCCCTCTCCATCCTGAGACGCTACCCCCAGCGCCAGGTCGTCGCCCGCGTGCGGTTGCCCCATCCCGAGGCAGTGGAGGCCCTTAAGAGATGCGGCTTTGTCGAGGTGGAGACCATAGACCGGCTGGGGCTGGAATTGCGTTAGGAGATCGCACCATTAAGGAGGATAGATGACGAGGAAGATCCTGTTACGCTGGCTGATCAACTCCATAGCCCTTTATGTGGCCACCGAGATGGTGCCCGGCATCCGCGTTGTCGGCGACTGGCGAACCATCGTCATCGTGGCGGCCATCTTCGGCCTGGTCAATGCCCTGATCCGGCCGATAGTCAAGCTCCTCACCTGCCCCCTGCTCATCCTCACCCTGGGCCTCTTCACCCTGGTGATCAACGCCCTGATGCTGGGGCTGACGAGCTGGTTGGCAGTTCAGTTCAACGTGGGCTTCTACATAGACAGCTTCTTAGATGCCCTCTGGGGCGCCCTGGTCATCAGCTTTGTCAGCCTGGCTATCACCCTTCTCATCGGCGAGGGGAAAGAAGAACGCTGAGCACCCCCTAGCGGTGTACCACCACCAGCGTCCCCAAAGGGGCCCAGTTGAAGAGCCACTCGGCGTCCCTCAGGCTCATGTTGACGCAGCCATGGCTCATGGGGTGGCCGAAATTGCTGTGCCAATAGGTTCCGTGGAGGGAGTAGGGGCCATGGAAGAACATGACGTGGGGGACATTGCGGTAGTGATAGCGACTGGCTCCCCGTCCTCCTGCCATATCCCGATACCTGTATTTCTCCCTGATGCGGAAGCGACCAGTTGGAGTCGGGGTCCCGGCCTTGCCCGTTGAGACTAGGGTCGAGAGCACAGGCCGATCCCCTTCATAGGCAACTAAGGTCTGCGTTGTAAGGTTAATGTCAATCCATTTCTGCCCCCTCGGGGCCGATCTGGTGGTCGGAGCGTGGGCGAGGGGTATCACCAACCTCTGGCCAGCGTAGAGCAGCGATGGGTTAGCCAGGTTATTGGCGGCGACGATGGCCTGGATCGTCGTCCTATAGCGGAGGGCGATCTGGGTCAGGGTCTCGCCTCGTCTCACCACATGGATGCCAGTTTGCGGAGGTGTGGATGAAGGGGATGCATCGCCTGTTGGTATCAGCAACCTCTGTCCCACGTAGATTAATTGTGGGTTGCGAATTTGATTGGCTTGGGCGATAGCATCAGCCGTCGTCCCATAGCGGAGGGCGATGGTGCTTAGCGTATCGCCCCGTCGCACGATGTAGACCTTGGGCCGAGGGGACTCGCGAGAGGGGATGATCAGTCTCTGACCGACATAAAGGAGGTTGTAATTGGCGAGGTTATTGGCTTGGGCGATGGCTGCGATCCTCGTTCCATAGCGCCACGCTATGGAGGTTAGTGTCTCGCCGCGGCGGACGATATGGATGATGGGCTCCGCTGCGGGGGGAGCGCCCTCAACGACGGCGGCCCCCACCGCTAACTGCGCGATTAATAGAGTTAAGACGAATAAGGGAAGCTTTCTGAAGACGGCTTTCATCATAACCTCCTAGAGCGAGGGGGAACTGCAATTATTATACCACAATTTTCGCTCTCGCGCATAACCGTGGACTTTAGCGCAAGTTTTGTGCAACCAGAAGCTGAAGCATTCATATCGGTGCAAAAACG
>CAYQVA010000138.1:0-4915 GCA_964420815.1 uncultured Anaerolineae bacterium | reverse complement strand
CTGCTGAGCGAGACTGTTCGTCACCTGACGAACAGTCTCGCTGTATTGCGATTTGTGCGTTTTGCACGCGGTGCATGGCTGCTGAGCGAGACTGTTCGTCACCTGACGAACAGTCTCGCTGTATTGCGATTTGTGCGTTTTGCACGCGGTGCATGGCTGCTGAGCGAGACTGTTCGTCACCATAACCTGCGGGAGGTTGACCGAGTTTGCGATTGCTGGGTGGGGGATTGCCCCCTTGACTAATTTCGATTTTATGTTATAATATTAAACGAACACTTCTGCTTTCTCCACGAAGCAGCTAAATGGGCGGGATAGAGCAGCGACTAGAAGGGAGGTGATGGCACCGGAGCCTAGAATTAGCCCTCTTTGGAAGCTCTAAGAAGGAGGAGGAACCGCATGAAAAAGTTCACATTCTGGTTCTTCCCCCTCACCTTCGGGCTTCTATGGGCGATTATTACCGTTTACCTTATTTTGTTGGCAGCCGGCAAGCGTGGCGATAACCCAGTAGACATCACTGTTATGCTGCATAGTGAGACCCTCCTATTAGGAGGCTGGGTCTGGTCCCTACACAAGGATATCGCTACCCTACAAGCAGATGTGGCTGTCATCAAGAAGACGGTAAAATCGATCGAAAAGCGCCTGGGCCCCATAGGGCCCGAATAAAGGAGGAGGAGATGTTTAAGAACAGAACATTGGTGGCCATCCTTACCCTAGTGGTGGTCCTCTCCACGGTTCTGACCGCTTGTGCCCCGCCACCGCCGGAGAAAATCGTGGAGACGGTGGTGGTCACCAAGGTGGTCGAGAAGCCGGTCGAGGTAGTGGTCACCCCGACGCCCACGCCGCCTCCGCCCCCACCCCCGAAGATGCCGCCTCCGGAGGAGGGCTTGGTGTATATCCTCGGGGCTGAGCCGCCGACCTTCGACATCAACCTGGCCACCGACACTACCTCTCACATGGTCATCAACCAGATGATGGAGAGCCTCTACAACTACAGGCCAGATGGCACCATCGAGCCGGCGGCGGCGGAGAGATACGAGGTCTCCGAGGACGGCAGGACCTACACCATCTACCTGAGGAAGGACCTCCTCTGGCACGATGGGGTCCCCTGCGTCGCCCAGCACTTCGTGGATGGGATGATCCGCCTGGCCATGCCAGAGACGGCGGCCGAGTATGCCTGGCTGATGTACTTCATCGAAGGCTTCGAGGAGCTCAACACTGCCGACGAGACCACGCCGGAGCTGGTGGAGGGCGTGGGCATCAAGGCCATTGACGACTACACCCTTCAGATCACCCTGAAGGAGCCTCTGGCCTTCTTCCCCAGCATCCTGGCCTTCTTCACCACCTACCCCATCCGCAAAGACCTCATCGAGAAATACGGGGACGTATGGTTTGAGGCCGGCTACTTTGTGGGCAACGGCCCCTACAAGCTGGTGAAGTGGGAGCATGAGGCGGAGGTGGTGATCGAGAAGTTCGAGGACTGGCACGACGCCGACAAGGTCAAGATCGAGAAGGTCACCTTCCCCATCGTGGTAGAGCCCGCCACCCAGCTCGCGATGTACGAGGCTGGGGAGGTCCACTCGTCCGGCTATCCCTCGGCGGAGCTGCCCAGGATCCTCGAGGATCCGGTGCTGAGCAAGGAGTTCGTCAGGGTGCCTCGGCCAGGGGTCTACTACCTCGGCCTGAACACCCTGAGGGAGCCCACTGACGACCCGCTGATGCGCAAGGCCCTGGCTTCGGCCATTGACAAGCGGGTCATCCTGGACGAGGTGCTCAAGATGACCTGGCGGAAGGACGCCTACACCACCATCCCGCCCGAGATCCCCGGCTTCCAGGAGGATGTGGGCCACTTCTTCGATGTGGATAAGGCCAAGGCCTACCTCGAGGAGTACATGGCCAAGAAGGGCTATGAGAAGCCTGAGGACATCCCCATAATCCGGGTCTGGTTCAACAAGGAGGGCGACAACATAGACATCATCGAGGCGGTGACCTCCATGTGGGAGGACAACCTGGGCGTCAGGACCGAGATGGTGACCTGGGAGTGGAAGGTGTATCTGGACACCCTCGATGTATGCAATACGCCTCCCATGACCCCGGCCGAGTGCGAGTATAATGCCTACCGCATGGGTTGGGTGATGGACTACGGTGACCCCAACAACATGCTCAACGAGGTCTTCGCGCCCGGTTCTCCCTTCCAGTACACCGGGTGGGAGAACGAGCGCTTCACGGAGCTGATGGAGCTGGGTCTGACGGAGACGGACATGGAAAAGCGGATCGAGTACTACAAGGAGGCTGACAAGATCGCCTGCGAGGACGTGGTCATGGTCATCCCCTTGTTCTACTACGACCGCACCCGCCTCATCAAGTCCGGCATCCACTATGAGTTCCCGCCCTTCGGAGCTCCCTACGTTAAGGACTGGTACTTCGAATAGGGTGGGCCTGGTTAACTTGCACCCTCGCATGCCTCTTTGAAGGGGTGTCAAGGAACGAAGCCTCGCTTATTGCGAGAGTGCGAGATCGCTATGTAGCCCTCCCCTGGGGGAGGGCTACATAGCCTCTGTTATCATCGGGCCGATGGCGCTGTATCGCTTTGTGTAAAGGTATGGAGGAGGGAGGAGATGCTCAAGTTCATCATAAGACGGTCGCTGTGGCTGATACCGGTCCTGCTGATGGTCTCTATCGTTACCTTCACGGCCATGAAGCTGGTGCCCGGAGGCCCCTTCACCAGGGAGAAGCCTCTGCCCCCGAAGATTCGCGCCAACCTGGAGGCAAAGTATCACCTCGATGAGCCGGCTTGGAAGCAGTATCTACGTTACCTCTGGAATTTGCTCCACTTCGATCTGGGCCCCTCCTATAAATACTATGGACGGACCATAAACGACGTCATGTTCGGTGGGGGGTGGCCCAAGTGCGCTGCTTGCGTCTCCGCTCAGTTGGGGCTGATAGCGGTCTTTGTGGCCCTGGGCATAGGAATCCCTTTAGGCATCATCTCGGCGCTCAAGCAGAATACCTGGATTGATTACTTGTGCATGTTCTTCTCCATGCTGGGGGTTTCCATCCCCAACTTCGTCCTGGGACTTTTCCTCATCTGGATCTTCGCCGTGCGGCTGGGGTGGCTACCCGTGGCCAGGTGGGGCTCCCCCTCTCAGGTGGTCCTGCCGTCCATCACCTTGGGCACCCATGGGGCGGCCCTCATCGCCCGCCTCACCAGGGCCAGCATGCTGGAGGTCATCCGCCAGGATTACATAAGGACGGCGAGGGCCAAGGGCCTGCGGGAGCGGGCGGTGATCGTCGGCCATGCCCTCAAGAACGCCCTCATCCCTGTGACCACGGTGGTGGGCCCCCTTATGGCGGCTTGGATGACGGGCTCCTTCCTGGTGGAGCACGTCTTCGCCATCCCCGGCATCGGCAAGTTCTTTATCACTAGTGTCACAGACCGCGATTATACCCTCATCATGGGCACTATTATGTTCTATGCCGTCTTCTTGGTAGTTATGAACATCTTGGTAGACATATCCTATGCTTTCCTTGACCCACGCATTCGTCTCTACGAGGGATAGTAAGTCCTGAGTCCGAAGTCTTAGGTCAGATTTGGGACTTAGGGCCTCGGACTAATTGAAGGAGGAGTGGATTATGGCTGTGCGAGAAAGGGCTGTGAGCCGGGCCCTAGAGTTGGAGCTCAGGCGTCCGTCGGTGAGCCTATGGCGGGATGCCTGGAACCGCTTGGCGAAGAACAAGATGGCTATGTTAGGGCTTGCCTTCGTCATCCTCGTTGCCCTGGCGGCAGTTTTGGCTCCCTGGGTCGCGCCCTATCACTACAAAGATACCGACTTCAAGAACGCCAGGAAGCCCCCCAGCCGGGAGCACATCATGGGCACTGACAAGCTGGGGCGTGACGTCTTCAGCCGCATCATCTGGGGGGCACAGGTCTCGGTGACGGTGGCTGTGGTCGGTTCCCTCACGGCCCTGGTCATCGGGCTGACCTATGGCTCCATCTCCGGCTACTTTGGCGGCCGGATAGATAACTACATGATGCGCTTCGTAGACGTGATGTATGCCTTCCCTACCCTGCTCTTCATCATCCTAATCATGGTCGTCCTCGGGCCAGGATTGATTAATGTCTTCATCGGCATCGGAGCGGTGGGCTGGATGCGCATGGCTCGCCTGGTGCGGGGACAGTTCCTCTCCCTCAAGGAGAAGGAGTTCGTCGAGGCCGCCCGCATGGTAGGGGTGAAGCCCATAGGCATCATCGCCCGGCACCTTTTGCCCAATAGCCTGGGCCCCATCATAGTGGCCCTCACCCTGGGCGTTCCGGGCCTGATCCTGACCGAATCGGTCCTGAGCTTCATCGGCCTCGGTGTCCCACCCCCCTTCCCTAGTTGGGGGCAGATGATCTCCGAGGGCTGGAGGGGGATGAAAGCCACCCCCCACCTCACCATCTTCCCCGGCCTGGCCATTTCCCTCTTTATGCTGGCCTTTAACTTCCTGGGGGATGGACTGCGCGATGCCCTCGACCCCATGATGCGAGGGGTGAGCTGATGGAAGGGAGGAGATCGCCAGGATTGAAGGGATATTGGAACAGGATGGATAAGCGGCTAAACCACTTGGAGACAGAGTTGCGGGACAAAGTCGCCAAGTGGGAGATGAGGGTTTGGTTCATAATCCTGATGGCGTTCGTATCCCTGTGGAGTTAGGTGATTCTGAAGCGTTGAATAAACGACCGAGATAACTTTCCTCGGCGAGTGAGGAGGAACATTCTAGAGGGGCGGGCAGGCCCCTGCCGTATTTGGTCAAGCTTGATGTTTAAGGCGGTGATGGCAGGGAGCCCGCCCTTTTTACGTAGGGCCTTGTTCGCAAAGGCGGGTGAGTTCCGCCCCTTCTATGTCTGGGAGGATGCCAATGAAGCTCAAGCTATCCT
>CAYQVA010000137.1:0-4921 GCA_964420815.1 uncultured Anaerolineae bacterium | reverse complement strand
GGCGAGAGGACGTATCAGAAGGTTTCATGGATTTTCGCAAGGGGCTACATTGAAGGCATCCATGCATTACCCTCTACAAATAAAAAAGCCGAGACCTTTGTTGAGCTCTATGCCTCTGCGATGCAGAATGCGTAGCGCTCAACGGTCTCGGCTTCAAAGGGGAAAACCGCTGTGGCTTCCTATCAGGGGGAATTTGGAAAGGGTTTCATTTTATATGGGATACAACTTGCCAGGGAGATGGCTTGCCACTGCCAAGGCGATTTCCGAAGCTGCGGGGGGCTCAAAGCTGACGATAGATGCTTTCAATCTCCTTTAGTCTCCCCATCGCTCCCGTTCTCTCGAAGATGGCCATGGCCTGCGAAAGGTCATCCTTGGCTTTATCTATGTCCCCTTCCTCCTTCAATAAAAGTCCATACTCATAATAGCTCTCACCAAGCTCATGTTCATCATGGAGCTCCTCGAATATCTCAATGCTCCTGGCGAGATGTTTCTTCCCTTCGCCCCATTGTCCCTGTCCAAGGGCCATGATCCTCCCCAATACCCGGTGAGCTGCGCCTTCAAAAACCCTGTTACCGGCCTCTTTAGCCATCTCAAGGGAAGCCTTACCATACTCAAGGGCCTTTGCCCCATCGCCAAGGGCCAGGTGAACCTCCGCCATAATCCTATAAGGTTCGGGCAGGAGCCATTCGCACTCGATATCCCTACAGAGCCTCACTGCCTCCTCCAGGTGGTGAAGGGCTTGGGGATAATCCCCTTTGTGATAGAGGATACGCCCTAGATTGGTACAAGATATGGCCAGCCCATAGATATCTCCGATCTCCTTCTTCGTCTCGAAGCTCTTTCGATAGCAATCGAAGGCTTGGTCATAATCGCCTAAATAATAATGGGCCACCCCGAGGTTATTATAGAGGGTCGTCACGCCGAGAATATCCCCGCCCTTCACCCTCAATGCCAGGCTCTGGCGAAAATAATCTATGGCTTGAGCGTAATCGCCCTGATGGAGGCAGATAGAACCCAAACTATTATATATCCTAGCTCTCTCCCTCTGCTTATCCACCTCACCCTCACCCGCTCTCTCTATCATCTCCAGGCTCTGTTGACAGAGCTCGACGGCTCTCTCATACTTGCCCTGGCGAATGTATACGAAAGCTATGCTGTTATCCAGCCTAGCCATCTCCAAGGAGGGCCCCTCAGCTTCGAGGATCCTCCTCCCAGCTTCCAGATACCTCAGGGCCAGCTCATACTCCCCGCTCCTCTCGCAGACCCTCCCTATCTTACGATTGATCTCTGCTGCCCGCTTCCTGTCCAGCTTCTGACCGCCGATATCCAGGGCTGAATGGTAGCTCCCCACGGCGTCGTCGTATCTGCCCACTAGGGAATAAACATCGCCCAGCCCTTCATAAATGGTTGAGAGCTCTCCCTCATCCTTCGCAAGCTCCAGTGCCCTCTGATAATAGGCGATGGCCTCCTCATTAGCGTAGAGCTTTCTGGCCCTCTCGCCAGCCTTGATGGAGTAGGTCAAAGCCTTCTCCCTATTCCCTCCCTCCCAGAAGTGGTCAGCAAGTCGGCCAACCACCTCCTCGAGGCGGTCGGCATATTCCCCCTCTAGGGCCTCGCCCACCCGTCGGTGCAACCACTGCCGCCTTGCCCCACTCATGCTCTGGTAGGTCACCTCCCTGATCTTATCGTGATTGAAGTCGTATATGCTGCCCCTGACATCCATCCCAACTTCTTTGATCAGATGCGCTCGCAGCAGCTTATCGAAGGCATCGAGCACCTCATCTTCCTCTCTTCCGCTGGCCCTCATAATGGTGGAGAAATAGAAGGGGAAACGAAACACGGCTGCCACCCCCAGGACTTGTCGGCTGATCTCGTCCAGGCGGTCGAGGCGGGCCTGGATGACGTTGCGCACGCTGGCGGGGATGGGTATCTGGGCGTAGTTGGTGATGAAATCCTTCAGGTCAGTGCTCCAACCATGCTCATCCCAATGTAAAATGCCCTCCTCGAAGAGGGAGCGGATGACCTCGATGATGAAGAAGGGGTTCCCTTCCGTCTCCTGGTAGATCCGCTGGCTGAACCTCTCGCCGCCCTTGGTCATCCTGGCCATCCCCCTGATGAGCAGCGTAACCTCATCGGGCGTGAGGCGGCGCAGGGTTATCCGCGAGAGCAAACCCACCCTATCGAGGCCACGCATCATACTGGTCAGCGGCTCATCAATCTCTTCGCTGCGGCAAGCGCCGATGAGGAGCACCCTCTCGCGGGCGATATTGCGGGTCAAATACCGAAGGAGCTGGAGGGTGGGCCGATCGGCCCAATGGAGGTCGTCAATAAAGAGAACCAGTGGTTGCTGGCGGGAGAGGGCGATAATGAACTGGGTGACGCCCTCAAAGAGGCGGCTGCGCTCCTGAGCGACGTCCAGGGGGATGCTTGTCGGCAGAGTGGGTACTATCTCGCCCAATTCCGGGACGAGCTTGCTCATCTCCCCAAGCCAAACCTTGGAGATCTGAAGGGCATCCAGATCGAGCACTGGCAGATAATTGCGTATTGCCTCCACCAGGGGTTGATAGGGGAGCATCACCTCGGACTCATAGCAACGCCCTATCAGGAACTGCACCTCTGGCCCCGCGCTGTCCATCAGCTCCTGGACCAGCCTGGTCTTGCCGATGCCGACCTCACCGTCTACGATGACCAATCGGCCACTGCCCTGGCAGGCATCCTCCAAGTAGCCCATCAACTGTGCCAGTTCCTCGTCCCTCCCCACGAGGGCGGTGCGCAGATACTCCGGTTCCGGCCAGGGGCGAAGGGGGGATGGTCGGGGGCGCTTCTCTACCTCAGCCTTCCTCCTCTCCACTCTAGGCATCACTGGTTCCTGACGCAGGATCTGCTCATAAAGGGCCGTGGTCTCGGCCAGCGGGGGGACGCCTAATTCCCGCTCCAGCAGTTCCTTACAGATCTCATATTGGCGCAGGGCGGCACTGCGGTCGCCGGCGGCGTAATAGAGGCGCATCAATTGGCGATGGATGTTCTCCTGAAGGTTATCACAGCTTAGGATCCGGTTGGCATAGGAGATGGCTCGATCGTATTCGCCCCGCTTGCCGTGATAATCGCAGAGCTCCGCCAGTATCGCCAAATATCGCCTCCGCAGCCTCTCGCGCTCGAAGAAGGACCAATCCTCGAACTCGTAGTTATCCTTGAGGATGAAACCCTCGAGGAAGTCCCCACGATACAGCTCTACCGCAGATGAGAGACGTGAGATGCGAGACGAGAGGTGAGCTTCGTCTCTCGCCTCTCGTCTCTCGCCTCTCTCTTCTTCTATCAGCCTCTCGAACTCCTCGGTGTCTAACCAGTAGTCGCTCTCGGTGTTAAAGCAGAGGGTATTGCCTTCGGCCAGGATGTAATCTTCATTTGCGATTTGCGATTTGTGCTCCGCAGTAGGCTTAAGGCTGCGGCGCAGCTCATAGAGGGCGTTGCGTAAGCTGGCCTTCGCCTGGCGCTCGCTGGTCTCACCCCAAAAGAGATTAGCCAGCTTCTCCCGAGAGTGAGCCTGCCGGTTGGAGATAAGATAATAAAAGAGGGCTTGGGCTTTCTGAGAGGCGATGTTGATCACCGCATCGCCGCGGATGATCTGGGGTGAGCCGAAGAGGTATACCTTCAAGGTCGACATGGCTGCCCTCCTAATACCCCACCCAAGCAGATTGCAATCTGCAATTGCTTATGGGGGCAGTTCGTGAAATACCTTGAGGAATGCTTGAGGAAATTATTGCCTTCTACACATTAAAACGTGAAAATGGCCTCTTAGATACGGCCTGAGCGCCCAGAAGGCGAATTTTTAAGCTAAAAATCTGGGGCCAAAGGGCGGTTTTAGTTGAATTATGGGGCAGCAAATGTTATAATTCCCTGGAAGGAGAGGGCCTTGGCGAAGAGAGTATCGGTCATTGCCACCGTCAAAAACGAGGCCGGATCCATCGGGCATTTGCTGGATTCCCTCCTGGCTCAGACGAGGCAGCCTGACGAGATCGTCATCGTTGATGGGGGGTCAACCGACGGCACAGTCGAGGTTATCCGTTCCTACATCGAAGGGAAGGGGATACCCATCAAGCTCATCGTAAGGCAGGGCTGTAACATCTCCCAAGGGCGCAATACAGCCATCCGAGCGGCTGCGGGGGAGATCATCGCCTCCACTGATGCCGGCGTGCGCCTGAGCCCCAACTGGCTGGAGGAGTTAGTTAAGCCTTTCGAGGAGGGCGGCCAGTGCCCAGATGTGGTCAGCGGCTTCTTCCTCCCCGAGCCGCAGACCGTCTTCGAGACAGCTATGGGGGCCACGGTCCTACCGACATTGGAGGAGATAGACCTTCAGAGGCGATTCCGGAGGTTCTTCCCCTCCAGCCGCTCCATCGCCTTCCGAAAAGAAGCATGGCAACGGGTAGGCGGCTACCCCGAATGGCTGGATTACTGTGAGGACCTGGTATTCGACCTCAGGCTGAAGGATGAGGGCTTCCGCTTTGCCTTTGCACCCGAGGCTGTAGCCCATTTCCGCCCCCGGCCAAATCTCGCTGCCTTCTTCAGGCAATACTATCGCTACGCCAGGGGGGATGGCAAGGCCGACCTCTGGCGGTTGCGCCACATCATCCGCTATTCCACCTATCTAATGCTGATCCCCATACTTTTTCTCCTCGGCCTGTGGCATAATCCCCTCTGGTGGTTCCTCTTGATCTTGGGAGCAGCCTTCACCCTCTGGACGCCTTACAAACGCCTCCTGCCAATGATCGCCGACTACGATTTGATCGCTAAGCTCAAGGCCATAGCCTGGGTGCCTATCATCAGGGTGACGGGGGATGTGGCCAAGATGGTCGGGTATCCGGTGGGAGTGTGGTGGCGGTTGAGAAAGCTTGACAGAGGGTCGCAGGGGTGATAAAATAGC
>CAYQVA010000136.1:0-4926 GCA_964420815.1 uncultured Anaerolineae bacterium | reverse complement strand
AGTTAAGCCCTCCAGCGCCGATGGTACTTGGGGCGAAGGCCCCTGGGAGAGTAGGTCGTTGCCAGAGGAACCTTTCTTTTAAGGATTCGAGGTTCGGTGCGCCGATGGCGTGCCGAACCTTTTTTGTGGCTGCTAGCTGTTAACTCTGGAGAGAGGACCACCCTGATTTGCACAAATGCCTTAAAGTGTGATAAAATATAAAGGGGGCAATGATTGCCCGCTGGAAGCTATGGGGCGTGGTGTAGTGGTAGCACGCCGGACTTTGGATCCGTCGGCGGAGGTTCGACTCCTCCCGCCCCAGCTAAACCCTCCGAGGGAGGGAGGGATTAGCATGAAACTCGCTGTCGTCATACTGGCTGCGGGCCAGGGTACACGGATGAGATCGAGCTTACCGAAGGCGCTCCACCCCGTGGCCGGCCGGCCGATGGTCTATTATATTCTAGACACCATCGCTGAGGTCACCGCGGAGAGGCCCGTCTTGGTGGTAGGCTATGGCGCAGAGCAACTCCGCCAAGCGGTGGGCGACCGCGCTGTCTACGTCGAGCAGGCCGAACAGCTGGGCACGGGCCACGCCCTCCTGCAGGCGAGAAGGCTGCTGGAAGGGCGAGCTGATACGGTCTTGGCCCTCTACAGCGACATGCCCCTCCTCTCATCGGGGACTCTACGTTTACTGCTTCAGCTTCATCAGGAAGGCCAAGCCCCGATCACCTTGCTCACCTGCCAAGCCGATGACCCTATGGGCTTCGGTCGCATCCTGCGCGATGGGGAGGGGAAGGTGGTGGGCATCGTCGAGGAGGCCGTGGCCACAGAAGAGCAAAGGAGGATAAAGGAACTTAACTGCGGCGTCTATTGTTTCCGGGCCGACTGGCTCTGGCCCCACCTCCCCAAGCTCTCCCTTAACCCCAAGGGCGAATATTACCTGACCGACCTGGTGGCCATGGCCATCGGAGAGGGGGAGCGGGTGGAGGCGTTGACCGCAGCTGATCCTACGGAGGTCTTAGGCATCAACGATCGGGTCCACCTGGCGCGGGCTGAGGCCATCGTGCGCCGACGCATCCGCGAGGAACTGATGCTATCGGGCGTGACTATCATTGATCCCCCCTCCACCTACATTGATGCCCTTGTCCACATCGGCCAGGATACAACCATCCATCCCCACACCCACATCCAGGGGGATACGCGAATCGGGCGCGATTGTCTCATCGGCCCCAATGCCATCATCCGCGACTCGACCATCGGCGATGGCTGCCGCATCCTGGCCTCCGTGATAGAGGAGGCGATCCTTGAGGATGGGGTCAGTGTGGGCCCCTTCTCCCATCTGCGCAAGGGGGCCCATCTGGCCAAGGGGGTGCACGTGGGCAACTTCGGCGAGATCAAGAACTCCTACCTGGGCCCTGGGACGAAGATGGGTCACTTCAGCTATGTGGGCGATGCCACGGTGGGGCGCGGGGTAAACATCGGCGCGGGGACTGTCACCTGCAACTACGATGGCGTAGCCAAGTACAGGACGATCATCGAGGACGGGGCCTTCATTGGCAGCGACACCATGCTGGTCGCCCCGGTGAGGATCGGTGCCGGGGCCAAGATCGGTGCCGGCTCCGTAGTCACCCACGATATCCCTCCAGGGAGCGTGGCCTATGGGGTTCCGGCACGGGTGAAGGGGAAGGTGGGGGAGGGATAGATGGGTGTTGAGGATCTGATCTCCGAGGCGAAGGAGGCGCGGGAGAAGGCTTACGTCCCTTATTCCAATTTCGCCGTGGGGGCAGCCCTTTTGACCAAATCGGGTAAGGTCTACACGGGCTGTAACGTAGAGAATGCTGTTTATGGTCTCTCGATTTGCGCCGAGCGGGTGGCGATTTTTAAGGCGGTTTCAGCAGGGGAGAAGGACTTTGAGGCCATAGCCATCGTCAGCGAGACCATGGCCATGCCTTGCGGGCCCTGTCGCCAGGTGCTGGCGGAGTTCGGCGACGACATCCAGGTCATCGTGGCTGATACTGAAGGCAATCATCGCCTCTTCACGGCCAAGGAACTATTGCCCCACCGTTTCACCTCGAGGGACCTCCCAGCGAGGTGACAAACGCTCACGCTCAGTTCGTTTCTGGTCAGTTACCGAGCTGCGTGAGCGTTTGTCAGTGACAAACGCTCACGCTCAGTCCGTTATCCCTCAGGACCGCGCCAGACGCGGTCCTTTTTGTTTTCCCGTTCAGTTGCATCCCTGATGGTAGGATGGTATAATTAAACGCAAGCGGAGGGGGGCGAATAATGGACAGGGAGCGTCTCTATCGCACTGAGGCGATCGTGTTGAAGAGGAGCGATCTCTTCGAGGCCGATCGCTTGTTGACCCTCTACACGCCGAAGCTGGGCAAGATCAGGGTCATCGCCAAGGGGGTCCGCAAGCCTACCAGCCGCAAGGGGGGCCACGTGGAACTCTTCACCCATAGCCAACTCCTCATCGCCAAGGGGCGCAACCTGGACATCGTAACCCAGGCGGAGACCATCCACCCCTTCCTGCCCTTGCGTGAGGACCTCCTGCGCATCACCTATGCCTACTACGCTGCCGAGCTGGTTGATAGGTTCACCGAGGAGGGGGTTGAGAACCGCCCTCTCTTCGAACTCCTTCTGAACGCTTTGGGATGGATAGGAGAGGCCTCGGACCTGAATCTGGTGATGCGCTTCTTCGAGCTGCGGCTCCTGGGCTGTGTCGGCTATCGCCCCCAACTGTTCCGTTGCGTCCATTGCGGTGCCAGGATCGAGCCGGTGGCCAACTTCTTCAGCCCTGAGGATGGGGGCATACTTTGCCCCAAATGCGGCGAGGCTGACCCACAGGCCAGGCCCATCTCTCTCAATGCCCTCAAGGCCCTGCGCTTCCTGCAGACGAGGGATTACGCCCTCTGCCAGCGGCTCAAAATCGGCGAGAAACTGCATGAGGAGTTGGAAAGGATAATGCACGATTACATCACCCATATTCTGGGGATGGATCTCAAGGCCGCAGACCTCTTAGATAGGTTGCGTCGTGGGGTGGAGGTTTGACATCTGAGGGGAAAACTGGTAGATTTAAACTGTGAACGTCCAGCTTACAGGCATAGGGTGGGCTGCTAAGCGATGTAGATATGGCCATTACAACGATCAAGGGGTGAGCCAGATGTTGGCTAATTGAGTCTATCAGCGGATGGGGAGCGGATAAACGGATGGGGCAATGGAAGCCGTCTTTCAAGTTCACGACTACAACGGTACCCTCGTTACCCTTAGTCGTCAGGTGTGGGAAGACAAAATCCTCTCCTCTGACCCTGGAGGCCATCCTGAGGTTGCTCCCTACTTGGACGAAATTCGGAGGGCCATAGCCGACCCCGATGTCGCTTTTGAGAGCACCCGCCGTCGAGATGTGCAGCTTCTGTATCGTCTTGGCGTGGGCAAAGGGCGCTATGAGGGTTTGCACGTGGTCGTTGTGGTGAAATATGTGCAAGGGCCGGAAGGTTTGCGAGGATATGTCAGCACGGCCTATCTGACTCGTAAAATCTATTCAAAGGGGAGGATGTTATGGGTAAGACCAGACCTATTGACCGCTTGAAGGCCAAATACGATGCCGAGCAGGATATCCTTTACTTGATGTTCGGCGATCAAGCACGTGAAGCTATCGCCGAGGAGGTGGGCGACGAGGTCTTCGTCCGCTTTGAGCCAGATACCCATGAGATCGTGGATGTCGAATTCCTCAACTTTTCCGCCCGTTTGGAAGAAGCATTTGGCCCGGAGATGAAATATATCGGCTCCAAAAGGGAGGAGAGAATTCTCTTTCTCCCGCGAGTGCACTGATCGCCTCTCTAAAGGGCGCTGGAGCTTTTCGCCAGAAGCCGCGACCTCTACGCCGCCATGGGGCTGGAGAAGGATGTGGCGGAGGAGGAAGAGATGATGGAGCGGGCGAGGCAGCGGATAAACGGATGGGGCATCCGCTTATCCGCTAGGCCGAAGGCAATCCGCTGATCAGTTGATGTGATCTCGCCCCGTTTCGCGCCACACCGGACGCGGCGAGGGCGCCACTTCGCAGCGAAAAATCGAACCCGGCAACCTGGAGTTGACCTATATGGGAACGAGAGAGATGAGCCTTAAGGAGGACATCGAATTTATTGAGAAAATCCTCGCCGAGGGGAATGAATATATAACCAGAGGGGACCCCGTGCAGGCAAGCGAAAAGCTTTACAAGGCGGTGGAGGAGTGCGTCAAGCTCCTTGCAGAGGAACAAAAACTTCCCGAATACGAAGAGGCTCAAAGGGAAGGGAGATGGTGGAGCAGGCTTCTTTCAAAGGCGGCAAGGAGACTTACACGTGAACTGGGAGAAGAAAGGATAGCAAATGCCTGGACGCATGCTTTCGACCTTCACACCTGGGGTTTCCATGAACGTTCCCTGGGGATCGAAGATGTCAAGCAGGATGTCCCCTATGTGAGGTGGTTTGTGGATTACATAAAGGAAAACCTGAACTAGCGAGGGAGTTATGAAGAGAGCGCCTACCTTCCAAGAAGTCATCATGCGCCTGGAGCGCTTCTGGGCAGATCATGGCTGCACCATCTGGCAACCTTACAGCGAGAAGGTTGGGGCGGGCACCATGAACCCGGCCACCGTGCTCCGCGTCCTGGGGCCGGAGCCGTGGAGGGTGGCCTACGTGGAACCCTCCTACCGCCCCGCCGATGGGCGCTACGGCGAGAACCCCAACCGCATGCAGATGCACATCCAGTTCCAGGTCATCCTCAAACCCGACCCCGGCAACCCCCAGGAGCTTTACCTGGAGAGCCTCCAGGCCCTGGGCATTGACCCCCGCCAGCACGATATACGCTTCGTGGAGGATAACTGGGAGTCACCCGCCCTGGGCGCATGGGGGCTGGGCTGGGAGGTGTGGCTCGACGGGCTGGAGATAACCCAGTTCACCTACTTCC
>CAYQVA010000135.1:0-4935 GCA_964420815.1 uncultured Anaerolineae bacterium | reverse complement strand
TCGTTGATTGGGCTCTAAGACTATTAAGCGGGGAGTTGGATCCATCTCAGATTCAACAGCCAGAATCCAGTTGTAGGGTGCCCAGACCGCCAGATAGTAGTTTCCAGGAGGAATATTATTTAAGAATATCCGTCCCTGTGCGTCTGACATGCCCTGAATGTCTCCATGTTCCTTACGAGGCCCGACGAAAATTGAAGGTGGATTATGCTTCTCTTTGCCTACGGCAGGAGTAAGATAAAAGACGGTTTTGGGAATAGGGCCATGACCAGAAAAAGTGTACAGGACACCGGTGACAGAAGCTTTTCCTTCCTCAGGGACAGGTGCTTCTGCAGGCACTTTCACAGAGACGGGCGTTTCCGTAGCCGCCTTCGTAGGTGAGACCGTGATCCTAGATGGCTGGGTTTGGACAGGGGATATAAAGGGAAGTGGAGATCCAGTGGGAGAAGGGGTTGAAGAAAAACAGCCAGCCGCCAGTCCCCCCACTGTAAAAATGCACAGAAGAAAGCCTATTAGCTTGGTCATTTTGGGTTTGTCCTATACTCTGATGATTAAAGAGAACGGGCCAGCCAGTGAGATGCTCATACGGCTGGCCCGTAGCTTTAGCCTCTAGAGCACTAGGGTTGGGTAAAGGCGATGTGGGCCATAAAGAGATCGCCGCTTGGGAGGGCTGGGTTGATGTCCCTCAGGAAGGTGAGCTGTACGAAGGCATGGATAGGCTGATCGGACTCCACCACCAATGTGCCATACCAGCCCTCCGGAAGCTCAGGCACCGCCCCCGGCCCCGCAGTAATGCGGTGGTTTTGGATCAGGCTCTCGCCCGGGCCGATCTGGACATCGTTGATCTGTATCACATCGGGGCTTCCACCACCAGCGACATACTCCGGCGAGGGAGTATAGGTGAGGTCCACTGTGGCGGTGACGGTCGTGTTCAGGTTCTGGATCGTTACCGCCGTCGCAAAGCCATTCCCAAGACGCTTGGCTACAAGAGGCACAATGACCTTGGTGTCGGTGCTGCCGCCCTTGATACCCTCGTAGGCGGCCGCCTCGCCGGTGTCAATGAAGCGCATCTGGACGAAGGAGACCACATCGGCCGAAGCTTCAACGATACATGAGCCAAAGAAACCTTCAGGGATGGTCATATCTATGACCGGGTTAAAGTAGTAAGCTGCGGTATCCCCAATGTCGGTGGTGTTGGTCATGGTAAAGGGCTCAGTGATAGGACACTGGGGGTCTGGCGTGCAGGTCACCACAACCCCGCCAGCAGGGATGGCAGCGCCACTGAGGTTCTGGACGGCGATGGGGGTGCTCAGGCCGTTGGCCAACCTCGAGGTGAACAGGGGCACGAACCAGGTTGTGCCAGGGGCGGAGGCACCGAAGGCGTTGAAGGTCTGCATGGCATCGCCGGTGAAGAAGTTGGAGACCACAGCTATCTGGCCGCCGGTGGTTGTGGCACGGACTACCGCTGAGCCATACCATCCATCAGGCACATTGGCGGGGTTCTCCTCCTCCAGGTCATAGTAGTAGGAGGCTCCAGCGGCGATGTTGATCCCGTCCTTGGTATAAGTGGTGCTGCCGTCGGAGGCGATCAGCTCTATCTCCACATCAACGGCGCTGGACCCTGTGTTCTGGACGATGATCTGGCTGTTTGCCAGTCCGCTGGCTGTGGCGAGGTTGCGGGCGGCCAGTGGGACGTAGAAAGAGGAGTCGCCTGCCATGAAGCCGGAGTATGCCCCGCTGCTGGTTGGGTCCTGGCCGCGGGCCAGGATCTGAGCGACCGCACCCAGGGGCTGGTCGGCGCTTACGACCACGGAGCCGGCACCGTCGGTCAGGTTGGGGTTGCCGGGCTCGCCGGGAGGGTTGTACTGGCGGAAGATGGCCTGGCCACCGGGCTCATCAATGGTGAACTCCTCGCTGCCATCGCCCCAAGCGGTGCCATCCGTTTTATAGTAATTTATGACGCCGTGGGCAGCCTCGGAGCCGAGATTAACTAGGGTGAAATTTGTGCTTAGGCTCTTGGTTGTAGACTGAGCAAAGCTAATAACCACAGTTGTCAAAGCAACAGCCAAAGACAACACAATGGCCAAAATGTGCCTTTTCCTTAACATCTTATACCTCCTTTGAAATTATCCTTGAGTTGACTTGTTATTAATATACCATATAAGGCAGGCAAAAGCAATACTCCAAATGGGTGATTTTTCTTCGCGATAGAGGAATAGGTGGTATTGGTTTGAGCCTCTCCACTGCTATCTACGGATGTAGAGACCCAATCCCACCATCGTGTCTTACTCCGTTGGCTTATACAAAATCCAGTTAAAATTAGGGAAGAAAGGAAGTAAAAGTTTCCACACCACCGTAGGTGTATTCCGAATGATCCACTTCAATCCGCGTATTTCAGGCAGATAGAAGCGTTGTAATACTTCCAAAGTAATATCGCGGATGACGAACCGATGCAATAATCGGCGTAATCCCCACAAGTGACGTGATCGCTCGTAATAATGATCACCCTGCCTGGTTAGCTGTAGGTAGATATCAGCTAGCTGTCCGGGAAGCCAATGGAGAAAGGGTAGAAAATAATGAGGTTCAATTGGGAATAGCCAATTGGGACCGCTGAAAAAAACCAGACCGCCCGGTTTTAACACGCGGTAGATCTCCTCGAACAAAAGTTCGTCATCGGGAACATGCTCATAGACTTGAGCACAGATGATCACATCCACCGTATTATCACCAAAAGGAAGACTCATGGCATCGCCTTGGATAAACTGTACCCTTGCACGCGCAATGGGATTGGTTGCTCGCAGGGCAATCTCATCATAGTCCAGACCGATAACCTCGCCAAAAAGAGGGGCGATGGCAGATGCGATAATCCCCGATGAACACCCGATATCCAGGCATATGGCAGAAGAGGGGGGATGATGAGCGTAGTGAGTAAGAGCCCAGATGATTTTGTTTGCTTTCCGTTGACGACTGGCTGGGTCGCGTACTCGTTCGGAGAGGGTATAAAAACCCACTTGGTAGCCCCGTCCCATTAGT
This sequence comes from uncultured Anaerolineae bacterium, assembly GCA_964420815.1. Lineage (GTDB taxonomy): Bacteria > Chloroflexota > Anaerolineae > CAYQVA01 > CAYQVA01 > CAYQVA01. The sequence continues at coordinate 1,905 of CAYQVA010000135.1, read as the reverse complement.
TCTATCTCTCCCAATTATCGCATTTAAGAGGTCGGCTTCTGGGCAACCCCTACATATCCTAAAGCAAAAATCCCTGAAAGGTCAAACAAGTTATCCATTATATAACAAAGTTGCGTGACGAGCCATTTGTTTAAAAACCACGCTATCTGGCGTAGACCTGGCACAGACCATGCTGCGCTCAGCAGAAGTGTTGAGACCTGATGGCCTAGGAAGGAGAACATTCCACCCTTCCTTCGAATTTCCAGCACTTCAAAACCTACGCTCTCAAGCAGGTATCGAAGGCCGTGAATTGTGAAACGGAAGTAGTCATGGGGCTCATCGTGGAGGCGGCTGAGGTGAGGCACAGAGATGATCACCACCCCACCAGGTTTAAGGATGCGGTGTATCTCTCGGGCCGCTCGAAAGGGGTTGGGAACATGCTCCAATACTTCCAGGCAGATCGCTGAATCATAGCTCGCATCGGAGATCATGGACATGTCTTGAATATTCCCAATGTAGGTTACCTCATCCGAACGCGGCCAGAGATCTAACGTGTGGTAGGTGGTCACTTTATCGGCTAGAAGGCGTCTGAATGGCATGTCACCGCATCCCAGGTCAATTGTCTTACCGCGTATGTAATGGCGCATCAGGGGCAAGGCAACCTGGTATTGGGCATAAAAGACGGGGGAGAAATAACGACGTTCGGATGAGAGGCTCAGATCTCGCTCTATTTTCTTCCTGTTAGCCCGTAGCCAGTCCTTCATAGCCGTCCCTGTTAACTCATCCCGTCATAGACTGATAGAGCGCGATGTACTGGCTGGCAATACGATCCCAGTCGTAATACATCACAGCCCGTCCGCGTGCATGATGGCTCATATCTGCCCACCGCCGTGGATTCTCCAAGATGCTCCGGATGGCCCCGCCAATAGCTGCCGGATCTGCTGGAGGAACGAGCACGCCCACATCGGGAGTGATCACCTCCTTGATGCCATCAACCCGGCTTGCCACGATGGGCGTGCCACAGGCCAGGGCCTCCAGCAGGACCACGCCGAGTGCCTCCTCGAGGGAGGGTAAAACGAGGAGTTTGGCCCGCTGCATCCAGGTTCGGATCTGGTCCTGGGGTTGAAATCCGAGGAAAGTGACCCGCTCCTCTATTCCCAGATCTTCGGCCAACTGCCTAAGCGGTAGATACTGAGGACCCTCGCCAGCGAGCACCAGACGGTATTGGGGAAGGGAGCGGAACACCTCTGGCATAGCAAGAAGGAGATATTTCACCCCTTTACGCTCGATGAAAGAACCCACATACAGGATGAGGTCCTCCCTGTCCTCATTCACAGGAGGGGGGGTGAATCGAGCAGTGTCCACACCATTGGGGATGATTTGGATCTTGTCCGGCTGTATGCCAATAGCAGCGGTGGCCCTCTTCAGTGCCTGGCTGAGGGCCGTGATGCGGTCGCAGCGCTGCAGCACTTTACGCGTGAGCCAGGCTCCTACAGGGTGCCTCGTCACCTGGAAGATGTCGCTGCCCTGTAATGTGACCAGGATAGGAGCATGGTGAATCCACTGTCCAATGCAAGCTGCTGCGGCGGACAGAGTCCAGTGAGCATGGATCAGGTCACAGGCTAGCGCACAGCGGGTTGTGACCAATGTGTGGACGAGAATGAATGGCACTATTTGGAAACGTCCTAGAGGGTATTTTCGCCAGGTGGCGGGAAGCCCCGCAGCCCCCTCCTTCCGCAGAATCTCCCACCTTTCAGGCCACCAATACCTGGGCCGTATTACTTCAATGCCCTCTATATACTCATGTGTGCGAGCCTCAGGGCTGTGCATAGCGACAACACGCACCTGGAGGCCCTGACGAGCTACAGCGCGGGCCGCCTCCCAGACAAAGGCGCACTGGCCATCTCCTGCCCAACGTGGAAAACC
>CAYQVA010000134.1:0-4950 GCA_964420815.1 uncultured Anaerolineae bacterium | reverse complement strand
AGGCGGCGCATATGCAGGAGCTGCCTTGCTAGCCGTGAATACAAACACAACAAATGGCATAGCCATCTGGGGCACGGCCAAGGGGCATGACAGCACAATGGTTTTGGAGCAGGACGCTGGCGCCGGCGACTTCATCCGCGCCTTCCAGACCGACCCCAGCAACCTCCGCTTCAAGGTGGACGTTAACGGCAACGTCCGCGCCGATGGCTCATATATTAGCCCCGCTTCTGACTTCGCTGAGATGCTCCCTGCCGTGGAGGGGCTGGAGCCGGGTGATGTGCTCGTTGTCGGCCCCAATGGGAAGCTGACACGCAGCACCGAGCCTTACGCTACCAATGTTGTAGGCGTTTACTCCACCAACCCCGGCTTCGTGGGTGGCAGCGACGAGGATGGGGTTAACCCCGGCAAGGTCCCCCTGGCCGTACTGGGCGTCGTCCCCGTCAAGGCCAGCGCCGAGAACGGCCCCATCAAGCCGGGCGACTTGCTCATTGCCTCCTCCACCCCCGGCCATGCGATGCGAGCCGACTACTTCGTCGGCGGAGCCATCATCGGCAAAGCCTTGGAAGGGCTTGATGAAGGCACCGGCGTCATCAAGATGCTGGTGATGCTCCAGTAGGAGGGTGAGATGAACAAGCGAGAAGCATTCGCACTATACGCTGCCCTCCTCTGCGGGCTGGCGCTGGCCGGCTTCGTCTGGGCCAACGGCACCCCCAACATCAACTGGTGGGTCATCGGCGGTGGGGGCGGACACGCTGAGGCGGGGAGCTACGCCCTCGACGCCACCATCGGCCAGCCGGTGGTAGGTCGAGTTGCCAACTCGACCTACGGACTCTGCTCCGGCTTCTGGTGCGGGGTGGTGGAGGCGGCCCCTCCCCTAACCCCCACGCCAACCAGCACCGCCACGCCTACGGCGACACCGACGGGCACAGTCACGCCTCCGGCTCACCTGATCTACCTGCCCATCATCATGAAAAACTATCCGTGAAGGGGCAGAGGAGAGAGGGGCCTGCTTTTGGAGGAGAATGGTGCGTCTCGGCGATGTAGAGCTTCATATCGTCAGCGCTGGCCGCTTCAAGGTAGACGGCGGGGCAGCCTTCGGGCTGGTGCCCAAGGTGCTCTGGGAGCGCATCATCCAGCCCGACGCGCTCAACCGCATCCCCATGGCCCTCAACTGCCTCCTCATCGAGTCTCATGGGAAGAAAATCCTCGTGGACACGGGCTTCGGCGATAAGCTCCCTCCTAAGCAGCGGGAGATAATGGCCCTGGAAGATGACAACGGCCTGATCGAGAGTCTAAAGCGCCTGGGCATCGCCCCCGACCAGATAGACATCGTCATCAACACCCACCTCCATTCCGACCACTGCGGCGGCAATACCACCCTCTTTAACGACAAACTCGCGCCCACTTTCCCCAATGCAGAGTACTGGATCCAGCGGCTGGAGTGGGCCGATGCGCTCTACCCCAACGAGCGGACCAGAACCACATACCTGCCGGAGAACCTCTTGCCTCTGGAAAGGGAGGGCCAGCTGCGCTTGCTCAACGGCGATGCTCGCGTTACCCCTGAGGTGCGCTGCCTCGTCACCCGCGGCCACACCCGCGCCCACCAAAGCGTGGTCATCGAGTCTGCGGAGAGGAGGGCCATTTACCTGGGCGACCTGGCCCCGCTGGCCATCAACATGGAGCGCCTCGCCTGGGTGCCCTCTTTCGACATCGAGCCGCTGGAGACGATAGAGACGAAGCGGCGGATAAGGCAATGGGCCATCGAGGAGAGGGTGCTCCTCATCTTCGAGCATGACGTTAAGACGGCCATGGGTTACCTGCGGCTGGAGGGCGAGCGATACAAGGTTGAGGCTGTGGATCGTCCTGAGTAGCATCGTGCGAGAGGCATCTCTATAACGGCGATGACAAAGGGAAAAGGCTCCAGCCATCATCATGGCTAGAGCCTAAATTATGGTGGGCCCACCCGGATTCGAACCAGGGACCAACCGGTTATGAGCCGGCCGCTCTACCGCTGAGCTATGGGCCCGAAGGGTGGCTTTGCCGTCCTTGGAGAGCGGGTGATGGGACTCGAACCCACAACACACGGCTTGGAAGGCCGATGCGCTACCCTTGCGCCACACCCGCCTGGTCGGGGTGAGAGGACTTGAACCTCCGACCTCAGCGTCCCAAACGCTGCGCGCTAGCCACCTGCGCTACACCCCGCCTTTAGATAGTATAATCCATTTCTTTCAAATCGTCAAGTGCAGGAAAAACAGCTGGGCAAAATTGCCTGAGGTTCCACCCTTATCTAACGCTGATCCTGCCTATGCCACCGTCTACCTCCAGCTCAAGCCTATTCTCGGCGGTGGCGAAATCGGAGGAGATATAGCGGTCGCCCGATTTGGGGAAGCGCCCCTCATCTATATCGAGGGAGCCAATGCCCAGGTCAACCTTGATCATCGCCGCCACGTTGGAGGGGATCTCCAGGGTTAGATCCCCCACCCCGCCATCCACCATGGCAATGGTCAGCCCCGCCGAGGCAGGGAAGACGACGTTGACGCTGCCGACGCCGACGTTCAGGTCCAAGCTCATCACCTGGAGATCCCTGAGGTCCAGAGCTGCCCCACCGATGCCCGTTTCTATGCTCAGGGCTAAGGGAATCTGCGGCGTGAGCGCGATGTCCCAACGGTCGCCAGGGCCTCTGAAGGGCCAGGAGAAAGCTCCCCTCCGGCTTTCAAGGCGCAGCCTCCCCTTACCATCCAAAACTTCGAAGGTTTTAGACACACCTAGCCCGTCTCCCCTGTATCGGTACCATCCCTCCATCAGGTTCGGCGAATCCGTCAGGCTGCCGATGATCAGGTCGCCGGCAGCGAGCTCGATCTCGATGGCGGCTTCCTCCACATCCCCCATTTCCTGAACCATGCTCTCCCTCTCGATCCCCCTTTCCGGATAGCCCCAGTAGATGGCGGCCAACAGGCAGCCCAGGATGAGCAGCAGGCCCAGCGATAGGACGAGGGCGATGGCGATGCCGGAGCGGCTCCACCCGATCAGTATCTCCAGCCCCACTAGGATCAGGACCAGCGGCCAGAAGCGCCACACCAGCTCCCACACGCCCCAGGGGAGCAAGCCGAAGTTGTTCAGCAGGAAAAGGACGCCGATGGCGATCAAGATAATGGGGCTGATTAAATTAGGTTTGCGTCTCATGCTTCACCTCACAATCTTTAATTAAATTCATGTAACCCTTCACTTCCTCCCGAACTCTCTCTCCAACTGCGCGGCGCTCATCAGGATCATCGTTGGGCGGCCATGAGGGCAGGTGTGGGGCATCGCTGTCTTCTCCAACTGCTGAATCAGGTCCTGCATCTCCTTCATGGAGAGGCTCTGGCCGGCCTTGACCGCGCCGTGACAGGCCAGGCTCACCACAATCCTCTCCTCCAAAAGCCTATCCAAGCCCTTATCCGAGAGCTGGTCAATGATCTCGGCGATGGCATCCTTGGCCTCCGCCTCCTTGAGGATGGACGGCATGGCCTTCACCAGATAAGTCCTCTCGCCGAAGGGGACGATGTCGAAACCCAATTCGGCCAACTTCGCCAGTTGCGGCTCAAAAAGCTCCTTCTGCTGCGGTGTGAGCTCTAAGGTTAACGGCTCCAGGAGCATCTGCGAGGTGACCGCCATCCTCGCCCGCTCGGCCATGAGCCTCTCGTAGAGCACCCGCTCGTGGGCGGCGTGCTGGTCAATGAGGTACATCCCCTCGGGACCCTCGGCGATGATATAGGTCTGAGCAATCTGCCCCAGTACCCGCAAGACGGGCAGCTTGGTGACTTTAGGTACCTCGAAGGCGGCTGGGCGAAGGGCGTCGGCGGTGCGCTGCACCTCGAGGGCCATCTGCCCTCTCCTCCGTCGCCCCTTGCCTGCCTCCACCAGCCGCCTGCGCCTCTCCCAATCCGGCGCCTGCGGTCGAGGGCGGATGGTGGGAACGGGGGCCTGCTCGATTAAGGTGTGTCGCACCGCCCTCTGCACGGCAACGAAGACCTCATCGCCTCGCAGGAACCTTACTTCCCTCTTGGTGGGGTGGACATTGACATCCACGGCTGCCGGGTCGAGGGCGATGTTGAGGACGACGATGGGGTGGCGTCCCGTCGGCAGCAGGGTGTGATAGGCCTCGCTCACGGCGTAACTCAGGCCACGATCATGCACCCAGCGACGGTTGACGAAGAAGGTGATGTGCCTGCGGTTGGAGCGGTGGAGGGAAGGAGGGCTGATGTAGCCGTAAACCTGAATGCTGGAAGCTGGTTGCTGGAAGCTGGTTGCTGGAAGCTGGTTGCTATCTGGCTTCCAGCTTCCAGCTTCCAGTTTAAGCATCTGTTGAGCCACCTCGAGCCCATAGACCTCAATCAGCACATCATATAGCTCTCCGCTCCCCGTAGATCTGAAGACCATCCGCCCATCGTTGAGGAGGCTAAAGCGCAATTCAGGGTAGGCCATGGCGTAGCGGGAGAGGAGGTCGCTGATGTGTCTCGCCTCTGTGGCCACGCTGCGCAGGAACTTGAGCCTGGCGGGCACGTTTTGGAAGAGGTTCTCGACGGTCACCACCGTGCCCTGCGGGCAACCTCTCTTCTCCCGGTGGACGACGACGCCGTTCTCCAGGCGCAGGAGGGTCCCCACCGGCTCATCGGCCGCCCTGGTGACCATCGTCACCCGAGAGACAGCGGCGATGCTGGGCAGGGCCTCGCCGCGGAAGCCCAGGGTGGTGATGCGGGAAAGGTCAGCGACGCTGGCCAGCTTGCTCGTGGAGTGGCGGGCGAAGGCCAGCTCCACCTCATCGGCCGGGATACCTGAGCCGTTATCTATGACCCGCAGTAGACGTCGCCCTCCCTGGCGCACCTCAACCTTGATGTCCGTTGCCCCGGCGTCAATGGCGTTCTCAATGAGCTCCTTAACTACCGAGGCCGGCCGCTCGACAACCTCGCC
>CAYQVA010000133.1:0-4955 GCA_964420815.1 uncultured Anaerolineae bacterium | reverse complement strand
CGAGGGAGCGCATCCGAAGACTGGCCAAGGAGATGGGCTACTCGCCGAGCGCCATCGCCCGCAGCCTGGTCGCTAAGCGCACTTTCACCATTGGTTTGGTGATCTCCTTCATCTCGGACCCCTTCTTGGCCCAAGTGGTGCGGGGGGTCGAGGAAGCAGCTATCGACAACGGTTACAGCGTTTTTCTATGTAGCTCCTACGGCGACCCTACCCGGGAGATGGCCGTCGTCGAAACCTTTCGGGAGCGCCGGGCGGATGGTATCATCGTCACTACTTCGCGGGTCGATAGCCTCTACGCCCCTCTGTTAGATAAATTCAAGATACCCATCGTCCTCATCAATTGCCGTGAATACGCCTACTCGGTCTCCACTGACAACCTGCACGGCGGCCAACTGGCTACTGAGCACCTGCTCGAATTGGGACACACTCGGATCGGCTATATCTCGTCAGAGGAGGGAGGAAGGACCAACCTTGACCGTCTGGAAGGCTACAAGATGGCCTTGCGGAGATATGGCATCGCTTTCGATCAGTCCCTCGTTAGCGCTGGAGATGGCAAAGTCGAGGGTGGTAAGGAGGGGATGAAAAGGCTCCTCGCTTTGCCTTGCCCCCCAACCGCCGTCTTCTGCTATAATGACATGACTGCCATTGGTGCTGCAGCCGCCCTCAGGGAGGCAGGCTTGCGCGTGCCGGAGGACATGTCCCTGGTCGGCTTCGATGACATCGATCTGGCCCCCTACCTTAACCCTCCCCTGACCACCGTTCGGCAGCCCAGGTATGAGTTGGGACGTTCAGCCATGGAGATGCTTCTGGCCTTGCTGGCCGGCGAGGCGGTGACCAACGTCCTCTTGCAAGGCGAACTCATCGTGCGGGAATCGTCCCGACCTCCCTCCTACTTACGTTGGATGGATTCTGATAAAGGGGGTGATAAAGGGGATAAATAGGGGTCCTATGTTGGCATTCGAAACTTGAAACACAAGGAGGAGTAAAATGCTTTCGAGGAGAACGACGTTTGTGGCCCTTTCGCTGCTGGTAGCGCTGGCGATGCTGGCTTCCTGCGCCCCACCGACGCCTGAGAAGATCGTGGAGACGGTGGTGGTCACCAAGGAGGTGCCGGTCGAGGTGACCAAGGAGGTCCCCGTCGAGGTCACGGTGGAGGTGCCGGTCGGGGTGCCAGTTGGGGAGCTGAGGCCTGAGGATATACCCATCAGGGTGATGGGCTACGGCTCGCCGGCTGACGTCACTAGGGTCACCAACCTCGTGGAGGCCGCCAGGCGGATAAACATGGAGTGGAAGAAGGAGGAGAAGCCCGAGCGCATCGTGTGCACCGTCTCCGAGTTCGAGACAGCCGGCGACATTGACGGGTACAGGATGAGGTTCATCCTAGCCTCCAAGGCCGGTACCGCCCCTGACATCAGGGCCTTCACCTTCACCGAGGTCCCCGAGTGGGCTGAAGCAGGTTATATCATCCCCCTGGACAAATACATCGAGGAGTACCCCGATGTCTTCGGCGACACCATCCCCGCCATGTGGGACGCCTGCACCTGGAAGGGAGTGAGATACGCTGTCCCCCAGGACACCGAGGTGCGCATCGTCTTCTTCCGTAAGGACAAGCTGAGGGAACTGGGCTGGACGGATGCCGAGATCGAGGCGCTGCCGGATAAGGTGCTGGCAGGGGAGTTCACCCTCGACGACATGATCGCCTTGGGCAAGGAGGCGGTTGACGCTGGCGTCACGAAGTGGGGAATCTTCCATCGGCCGAGCAAGGGCTTCACCTTCTTCATGCCTTACTTCGCCGAGGGAGGGCTCCTTCAGAACCCGGAGACCGGCAAGCTGGTGCTCGACGAATCGGCGGCCCTCTACAACCTGGAATTCCATTACGACATCTGCCAGGTTTCCAGGATAACCCCTCCGGAGATAACCACCTTCAGCTGGAGGGAGGGGATCCACCCGGTCGTTGTGGCGGGTGATACGCTCTTCTGGTGGGGCGGAACCTGGCACTGGGCCGAGTACCAGCGGGTTGACTACGGTGTCGGGACCTTCACCGAGGAGGAGATGTGGGAGACCTTCGGGTTCATGCTTTACCCGCCGAAGGATAAGGGCGGCAGGCCCCTCTCGATCTCTAACCCCTATGTCTACATGATCTCCTCCTCCAGCAAGAACCCCGACCTCGCCTTCAAGGTCGTAGCCAAGGCTTCGGAGCCGGACCTGGTGGTCAAGCACGCCTTGGAGAGCGGCCACCTGGCCTGGAGGAAGGCAGCCCTTGAAGTGCCCGCTTATAAGGAGAATGCCTTCGTCATGGCCACCACGCCTCTCCTGGAGTACACCCGCTTCTGCCCCGCCCACCCGCTTTGGGAGAAGTACCTCTCCATCACCTACAGCGCCATCCAAGGGGTGGAGATGGGCGATATGACCCCGGAGGAGGCCTTGGAGTTTCTGAAGACAGAGCTTAAGGCGGCTATCGGGGATGAGCTGGAGATCGTGCCGTAGCTCAACCGGAAGCCTCGGGGCAAAGAGGAGGGGGGAACATCCCCCCTCCTCTTAATGGAGGCATGTGATGAAGGATCAAGCCATAGCGGTTAAGGGATTAGTCAGGGAGGAAACGCGTCTCTTCCACCTCACCAAGGCCTTTAGAGACTTTTTTTCCTATGCCCCTTTCCTGGGGCCGTTTCTTTGTCTCGTGGTGCTCTTCTTCTTCATCCCGGTCATCCTCACCACCGGGCTGGCTTTCACCGGCATGGACTCTAAGCTGGAGTGGGACTTCGTCGGGTTGCAGAACTTCAGAAAATTGCTCATTGATCCGCTGGTCCCGAAGATAGCCAAGAATACCATTATCTACGTTTTCTTCACCTGCCTCTTCTTCAACGTCGGTTTGGGTTTTATCCTCGCCCTCTTAACCACCTATTATGTGAAGAGGGAGAACGTTGGGCTTCTCTTCAGATCCATTTGGCTCCTGCCGAGGATGACCCCCTCCGTCGTTTATGGCCTCCTTTGGCTTTGGTTCCTAGACCCAAGCGAGGGAGGGATGGTGAACCAGGTCTTGCAAGTCTTCAATCAACCAACGCAATCCTGGCTGGCCAGGTCCCCTATGGCAGTCATCATCTTGGTGAACGGTTTCGTCGGGGCCTCCTTCGGCATGGTTATCTTCTCCGCGGCCATAAAGGCCATACCCACCGACTACATCTGGGCGGCCAGGGTTGACGGGGCTTCGGATTTCGACATCGTCCGCCGCATCATCGTCCCCCTCCTGAAGTGGCCCATCATGTTTACCACCATCTGGCAGACCCTCTCGCTTCTCTCATCCTATGAGTACATCTTGATATTGACCGACGGTGGGCCCTTTTACAAGAGTGAGGTATGGGCCCTCCATGCATACCATCGCGCCTTCAAGGTCCTGAGTTTCGGCGAGGGAGCCTCCGTAGCCTTCGTCTTGGTGGTGGTTGGGGTGGGAGTGTGCCTCATTATGTGGAAGCTCTTCGGCTTCGAGAGGCTCATGCAGCCGTCCAAGATAGAAGTCTGATTAGCGATTAGCTAACGGCTATCAGCCGATAGCTGATTGGAGGTCGAGATGCCAAGCTCTGCTGTTTCCGTCGAAGCCCTCGAAAAGATGAGGATAGTGGCCAAAGCCCCCCGCGGCCAGAGGATAAGGGAGGCTATGGTGAACGCGGGGGTTTACATCCTCCTCGTTGCGGTATCGCTGCCCATAGTCGTGATGTACACCTGGCTATTCATAAGCTCTATCAGTAAAAGGACCCTTTTTGGCTTCATACCGCGAGGGCTTACCTGGAACAACTGGAGGTTCCTATGGGGCGAGATTGTCATCGGCGCGAGGGCTTATACCAGCATATGGCCTGTGACCCTTAACACCTTCCTTTTCGCAGGCGGGGTAATGGTTCTAGTGGTGGTAGTGAGCACCCTTTCCGGGTTTGCCCTCTCCCGCTTCCAGTTTCGAGGCCGAAGCCAGCTAATGCAGATGACCATGCTCCTGCATGCCTTCCCCGGCGTGACCCTTTTGATAGCCATCTTCTATATCCTCTACACCATAAGCAAGGTGCCTCTGATCGGTCCCATCTTCGGATTAAACAGCATTTGGGGAGTTGTCCTGGTGAAAGCAGCTTTGGAGATCCCCATGTCCTCCTGGATAGTGAAGGGCTTCTTCGACGACATCCCCTGGGACATAGAGTGGGCCGCTTACGTGGACGGTTGTTCCCGCTTCCAGGCTTGGCGCAAGGTCATCCTGCCGGTAGTGAGGCCCGGGATAGCGGCCATCGCTATCTTCTCCTTTTTGGCTGGGTGGTCCGAGTTCCTTTACCTCTTCACTTTCATCTTCGATCAGAAGAACTACACCCTCTCGTTGTTCGTGAAGCAAGCCATAGGGGATTTCAAGTTCGTGGATTATGGGCTTCTGACTGCCTCTGCCCTCTTCTACATGATCCCGCCGCTGTTGTTCTTCATCTTCACACAGAAGGCTCTTCTAAGGGTTTCCTTCGGAGGGATAAAGGGGTGATAACGGATTCGATAACGAATTAACGGATTGTTAAGATGGATGAGAGTTCAAAATTTGGTTTGAGAGGGCGAAGGGTTATGTGAATCGTTTGAGCGAAGAGGCTAGCGATAGTGCTCCCCCTCATCAGGCCGGGGATCGCCGCCCTATCCATCTTCTGCTTCCTCTCCGGTTGGAGCGAGTTCCTCCTGCCCTACATCTTCACCACTAGCTTCGATAACTGGACCCTCTCCGTGTTGCTCAAACGTCTTATCGGCGATTTCCGCTTCATTGATTACGGCCTGGTGACGGCGGTAGGCCTCTTCTACATGGTGCCAGTGCTCATATTCTACGCCTTCACGCAGCAATACCTCCTCAGCATCTACACCGGAGGGGTGAAGGGAGGGGCCTGAGGGCAGGCGAGGTGAGATGACGCGAGCGAAGACCGGATTGAAAGAGCTGTGTCAAGCCCTCC
>CAYQVA010000132.1:0-5009 GCA_964420815.1 uncultured Anaerolineae bacterium | reverse complement strand
TGAAGTGACTTCGCCCGAACCGCCTGATGAGCCCACAGTGACGCCGGAGCCGCCTTCGGAGCCGGAGATCTCGCTGGAGCCTTCGGAGGGGGAGCCGGGCACGGTCGTCCATGTGACCGGCTCTGGCTTTCGGCCCAACAATCACTTCAGCGTCCAGTGGGACGGAACCGGCCCTCCGCTCGCATCGGGCAAAACGGACGCCAAAGGGGGGCTATCGGCCTGGTTCAGTGTGCCCTCAGACGCGACCCCCGGGGAGCACACGGTTGAGGTGAGGGAAGGGCCGAACAGGGCAAGCGCCGTCTTTGAAGTGACTTCGCCCGAACCGCCTGATGAGCCCACAGTGACGCCGGAGCCGCCTGGCCGACGCAAGCTCAGGTTTGAAGGCTACATCGAGAGCATACCTGAGGACTTCTTCGGGGAGTGGGTCATCGGCGGCATAACGGTGACGGTAGATGCCAACACCAAGATCAACGAGAGCAAAGGGAAAGCAGAGGTGGGGGCTTGGGCGGAGGTTAAGGCCACCCAACAGCCTTATGGCTACCTGTTAGCCACCCACATCTGGATCAAAGCGGCCAGGGGGCAGGGGGTGGAGCCCATCAAGTTCAAGGGCGAGATCGAGGCCTTCACCGATACGGTTCCGGCTGATTGGGTCATCAGCGGCATAACGGTGACAGTGGATGCCCGAACGGTCATCAGGGGGATGCCTGAGGTGGGGGCTTGGGCGGAGGTCAAGGCCTTCCTGCAAGCCGATGGCTCGATATTGGCCAAGAAGATTGATATAAAGCCGCGCGAAGAGGAAGAGGCCACGGTGGAGTTCGAGGGCCCCATCGAGAGCCTCCCTGAAGAGGGTTACCTTGGCGATTGGGTTATTGACGGTATAACGGTGACCGTCAATATCACCACGACCATCGAGGGCATACCACAGGTGGGGCTCACCGCCGAGGTCAAGGCCGTCATCCAAGCCGACAATACCGTCCTCGCCCTGAAGATCAAGGTAGCAAAGGAAGTCGAGGGTGAGGAAGTGGAATTTGAGGGCTTCATCTCCGCCATCATCACCGATACCGTTGATCTGTGGGTCATCGGCGGCATAACGGTGACGGTGGACACCACCACCTTCATAGACGAAAGCAAAGGGAGGGCCGAGGTGGGGGCTTGGGTCGAAGTGAAGGCCATCCGTCAACCCGACGGCTCCCTCTTAGCCATCAGGATCAGGGTGGAGAGGAGGTCTGAGGAGGGGGGCTTATCCCGTGAGGCCATTGAGCATCGAAGAGGCCATCGCTATCGTTGAGCGCGCCCTCGAGGGAGGGAAGCCGATAGCGGAGGGGAGGCGAGTGCTGGGGCACTCCTTGGGGATCATCGTCGCCTTAGCCATCGCCCTCGATGTCAAAGACCCCTACGCCCGTGGCCACTCAGTGTGGGTGGCGAGGTATGCTGTGGCCACGGCCGAAGAGCTGGGGTTGAAGCCCCAAGAGATCGAGAACATCCTTTACGCTGGCCTCCTGCACGATATCGGCAAGATCGGCGTTAGCAAGCAGATACTCCATAAGCCCGCCGCCTTAGACGTTGATGAATGGGAGGCGGTAAGGGCTCATCCGGTCATCGGGGCCAATATCTTGGAGCTGATCCCCTCCTTACAAGATGTCATCCCCCTGGTGCGGCACCACCACGAGCGCTACGATGGCACAGGCTACCCTCAGGGGCTGACCGGGGAGGAGATCCCCTTCGGGGCGCGCATCCTGGCCGTGGCCGACGCATTCGAGGCCATGACCTCTTCCCGCCCCTATCGCCATGCCATGCCCCCGGCACAAGCCACCGCTATCCTCAAGGAGGGTATGGGCAAGCAGTGGGATGCAGAGGTGGTGAAGGCGTTCCTCAGATGCTGGGCGAAGGGAGGCTGCCTTCGCTGTGTAGCCCGCTTGCGAGCGAGCCCGTAATAGCGACATATTGGACGCAAGCGCTCTGGACCCCTTGCGCATCCCCGCCTTTCAACTAAGGCTCGAGGAGCGAGGAGGATGTGAGAGGAGAGAGGCTTCTCAGTCTGGCTCTTTTTACGATAGCCGTCTTTTCCTTGGCTAATGGGGCCCTTACCAGTAATGGCCAACCTTACAACTCAGTGGCTCTCGCCGTTAATCTCGCCTGGACCGAGCCTCTCAACATCTCGAATACAGGGGATGATTCACGCACGCCTGCCATGGCCGTGGACGGGAGCGGGGTGGTGCATGTCGTTTGGGAGGAGGGCGACCGCATCTACCACAGCTATGGCAGCGGCCAGAACTGGTCTCCCCCTAGCCGTGTCGCCACTGGTGAGCGCCCAGCCATCGCCATTGACGGCCAGAACAGGCCCCACGTGGTCTTCGCCAACGAGATCGGCGGCAACTTCGAGATCTACTATGTCCGCTGGGAAGGCAGCGCCTGGTCGCTGCCGCGGAATGTCTCCAGCACCAGCGGCGTATCATCCAACCCCGACATCGCCATCGCCGACGACGGCACCATCCACGTCGTCTGGGCTGACAACACCCCCGGCTATAGCGTAATCTACCACGCCAAATCCACTAACGGCACCCTTTGGTCGAACTTCCCCATCCCCAGCGCCAACGGCGGCGTCCCCGCCATCGCCATCGGGGACGACGGCATCGTCCACGTATCCTGGCAGAACCTGGACGAGGAATTTAACTGCTACGACATCTACCACAGCCAATGGGATGGCAGCGCCTGGTCTCTGCCGGAGAACATCTCCGATAGCCTCAATGATTCCACCATCGCCGACATGGCCGTGGCCGGTGATAACACCGTCCATCTCGTCTGGGAGGAGAGGGTGGGGGGCAACTACGAGGTCTACTACAGTGGTGGTTGGAGCTTCAATTGGTCAGTGCAGGAGAACGTATCGAACAGCGCGGCTGATTCCTACCTCCCCAGCATCGCCATTGATGGGGATGGAACCCGCCACGTGGCTTGGGAGGAGACCGCTTCCCCCCACTGTATCTCCTACCGCAAGTGGCAGGTCGCTACCTCCAGTTGGTTGGAATCGGAGGCCATCGCTACCGATCCCGTGGCGGTCTCCGACCCCGTTCTGTTTGCGGATAGCGCGGAAACGCTGCACATCGTCTGGGTGGAGTACATCGCCCCTGGCAATTGGGATATCTTCTATAGCACCCAGGGCGACCAGGCCCCTCCCACGCCGAGCAATACGCCAACAGCGACGCCCACTGAAACGGTTACGCCGACCAGCACACCAAGGGTAACCCAGAACAGGATCTATCTGCCCATAGTTATCAAGGGCTATCCTTAGCCTGCTTTCGGCGCTAAGCCGGCCCCTTACTCCTTCGTGCCCACCAGGTACCTGGCTGGCCAGGGCTTGTAGCGGCTGAAGAAGCGCTCCCTTTTGACCACTTGCCCATCCTGCTTGATGATGCGGTAGACGGTGACGTCCACGCCGTCGTGCGGCCAGTCTATCTGCTTGACCGTCCCCTTGGGCAGGGTAGGGTCTTCCTCGTAGATGGGCGGGCCATGGGGCACCCGGTTCTCCTCGTAAGGCCCCTCTATCTCCACGGTGCGACCGGTCTTGGTGCTGTAGAATTTGAAGGCCAGGATCCCCTCCTCCATGTCAACCTCGGTCTGGATGAGTACGTGGTATGGGGTATCGTTCTTGAACTTGAAGTCGGTGCCGGGGCGGTAGACGGCGGCGTCGAGGCCGACGAGCGGCTCGTACCAACTGACGCGATAGGCGTGTGGCGTGCGCTCGACGATGGGGTATCCGCCCCAGAAGGCGGCGCGGAAGCAGGTCGTTGCCACCTGGCAGAGCCCGCCGCCAAGCCCCCAGGCCGTCCCCTCCGGGAGGATGACGAAGGATTTCAGGTAGCCTTCCTCCTCGCTCACATCCCCTAGGGCCTCATTAAAGGAGAATACCTCGCCTGGGGGGACTACAATGCCATGGAGGTGCTCGGCGCCGACCTTGATGTTGTTTGCCCGCTCCCGTGAGGAGCCCTTGAAACTGGTCACCCCCTGGCTCACCAGCTCCACGATGCCCAGCTTATCGGCTTCCTCCATGGGCACCTTCGGCCTCTCGATGATAACGGCCAAAGGGATGCTGCGTTCCTCGCTCGCCACCTGCTCTCTGATCAGCCTGATCGTCTCCTCGACGTCCAGGGTCCGCCCCTCTTGACTAGGGACGATGGGAGTGAGCGTCCCCTTCTCCGGGTCGAAGTCGAAGCGCGCATCGCGGGCGGGCTGGTTGATCTGAAGCGCGATCCTCTCCACAAAGGCCCTCAGCTTCCCCTCATCGAGGCCGGGCACCAGCTCCATCCGCCCATCCTCCCTAACCCTTCGCTGGAGGACGAGCATATCGGCGATGGCCTCCCGATCGAGGGTCCAGGCCCGGTCGGTGAAGGTGAGGGTTATGGGGGCGGCGATCATCCACTCTACCTGGAGCTTGGCCTCGGACACATCGGGCATGGTGGGCTGTATCTCCCTCACCACTAAATCAATGACCCTTCCATGAGGTGGGGGGGCTAGCGGAGAGAGGCTGACAATTCGTTGCCGAATCAGCTCCCGCGTCGCTTCGATGTCCAACCGAATCCCCGTCTGGCCCTTGACCTCCCGCACATTGAGGCCCTCGATGATGAGGTCTGCATTTCTGACGGGGCGGTTAATCTCCCGCGCCAACTGGCTGAGGCGGAGAGCGCATTTCCCCTCATCGAAGTCGAGGATAGGGGGGATGGTGTGGCCGAAGCGGAGGGCCCTTGCCTGCCGATAAAGGTTCCCAAATATGTTGCCTTCCCCTCCGATGTGGTAGGCGGCGGCTGCGGTGCGCTTCGCATCCAGGCTTGCCCCCAGCTCCTGGAGCGGCATCTCCCAGACCCGCTCGCCGTAGCGCAAGAGGAGCCGCTCTTCCTGGCAATAACCGAGGCTTTTCTGGAGGAGAGCCTCCGCCTCGCGCAGGGTGAGCCCCCCCACATCCAGGTCGAGGACCTTCACGCCGGGGTAGATGCGGTCGGCGTAGTTGACCTCAT
>CAYQVA010000131.1:0-5079 GCA_964420815.1 uncultured Anaerolineae bacterium | reverse complement strand
CCGCCGCCACCGCTCCAACCACCGCCCGAGGGCGCGCTGGAGAGGATGCTGCCGGCCATGTTGAACATGGAGAAGAGGCCATCACTCATGCCCTGCAGGGAGCCAGCCATCCCCTCGCTCATCTCCTGGAGGGAGGGTGCACGCCCGCTCTCGCCCGTGCCGGCCCTGATCCCCCTACGGGGGCGAGGAGGACGGCCGGTTACGATGATTGGGGGATATGTCCCATACCAGGGCGGAGCCGGCGCGCCGGCGGCCGCGAACTTGCTCACCCAGCTCTTCTCCAGGCCAAAGGCGATGGCGTAGGGCAGATACTTGTCGAAGATGTCCTTCGCCTCTCGCAGGTCGGTATATCTCTCGATGTTGGCCAGGTATCGCTTGAAGGCCCTCCATTTGGCGGCGGCCGTGGCGCCCGCCCGCGTCTTGCGGGGCATGAACCGCCCGAAGATTATTAACCCGATGGCCACGACGATGAAACCGAAGGGAAGGCAGATGGCCGCTTCAGCATAGGGCAGCAAGACCAGCACGGCGAAGAAGCCAAGAAAGACGGCCAGGACAATGCCGGCGATGCCGATGGCCAGGTAGATGTTGCGCGTCCGCTCGGGGTTCTTGCGGAAGAAGCCGGCCCTCACCACCTCCTCGTACATCTGGTCCTTCAGTTTGGGGATAGCGGTGTAGAACTTCTCCTTCAAATCCGATAGCCTTACCACCGAACGCGTGCCGAAGAGTTTCCTGATCAGCGTCCGCTCGTATTGGCGCAGGGGCTGCTGGTGGTCGAGTAACTCGAAGGTGTAATCGCGATGGGCGCCGATGCCCAGGAAGCCAGGCTCTTGGACCTCAGTCATCTTGATTACCCCCCGCCGTGCCAGGTCAACGATGCTGGCGATGATGTCCTTCACCTCGGCGTGCTCGTCGAGCAATGTCCCCACAACGCCGGCCGGCAGGTCGTCGGGGGGCTCAGTCAGGTATTCGGCCACCGGGCCCACGGGCACATCCCGCCCCCTGGTATACCACAGGACATAGAGGCCCAGCAGGCCTCCTGTAGCGATGAGGAGGCTGATGAGCCCCAAGGCCAGGTTGACCACCGGCTTGTATCGCTCCTCGTATTCGGCCATCCTGTCAGCCGCTGCCTGCCAGGAGGGGGGAACGCCCTGAACGATGCCATGGGGGAATTGAACCCTGACCTCCAGCTCCTCGCCAGGCGGGATGTCATAGGCCCTGAAGACCACTGTCTGGTCGTCAACGACCTCCCACTCAGCGGGGACGCCATATGAGGCGACCCTCTGCGGCTTGGCCCCCTCAGGGAGATGGACGGTGACCTGGGACGACTCCACGGGGAAGTCGCGGTCGGGGAAGACCGCCTTCCACCAGAGTTGATCGCCGTCCTCGTAGAAACGCAGCCCTCCCTTGACCGTGTATTTGATGGTGAAGGTGCGGGCGGCGTCGCTGGTGTAGGGATACCACCAGGTGATCCGGAAATACCCACCCTCCTGTGAGATAGAGTAAGTGTATTCGCGTCCGCTCCCCGGCTCGTAACGGCGGTCGCCTTCCCAGACCTCGGCATCGGTGATTTCCTCCAGCCTGTCGGTGGGGATTTCGCGGTAGGCGTAATGGAACCTGCCGCTGGTGAAGACGAACTCCTGGGTCTCGACGATCCGGATATCGGAATCGGGCAGGACTGTGATGTCCACATCAAGTCGTCTCCAGTAGTAGGTCTTCCCCCCTGCCAGGCTATCCCCTCTAATGCGACTAGGGGGCAGCCTGCCACTGGCCTGGGCGGCCCCAGTGGCGCTGAGCATCAACACCACGATGATGGCCAACCATAACAACCTGCTCCTTCTCATATCGCCTTCCTCCTAAATCCTTTGCCGTATTATACCCTATTTTGAGGGAAAAAACAACGCCGACCTGAAATTCCCTTGTAGGGCGGGATGACATCCCGCCTACCGGGATAGGTGCGATGCATTTATAAAGTGCGTCGACCTGGAGATAGGCTTTACAAACCTATCATCTTTTGATACAATTTAAACGACATTTAGCTGCCAGAAAGGCGCAAAGAGGCTCCCGTTTAAGGGAGTGAGAGGCTTAAGCATGTCCGGGGAGAGGGTATTAGTAGTTGACGATGACCCTGATGTGGTGGAGCTCTGCCGACGCATCCTGACATCGGAGGGCTACCTGGTGAAAGGGGCGACCAGCGGCCAGGAAGCCCTGGAGATGGCCAGGAGGGAGCCCTTCGACCTCCTGCTGGTGGACATTAGGATGCCTGACATGGATGGCATGGAGGTCTATCGCTCCATCAGGGTGATAGCCCCGGAGGTGGCAGGGGTCATCATCACCGCCTACGGCTCCCTGGATGTGGCCATCGAGGCCATAGAGCTGGGATTCTCAGGCTTCGTGGCCAAGCCCTTCTCCTCTGAGGCTCTGGCCCTGGCCGTGGGCCAAGCCCTCGAGAGGAGGAGGCTGGAGAGGGAGAATGCCCGCCTGAGGGCCCTCATCCCCCTCTTCGAGCTGAGCAGGGCCTTCATGGGCATCACCGAGCTGGATGGGCTGCTGAATAGGGTGGTCCAGGTGGCCAGGGAGGAGACGGGCGCCGACAGGGCATCCCTGATGCTCCTTGGGGATGATGGGCTGACCATAGAGGCTGCGGCTGGCCTGGGGCGGAGGCTGGAGGCAGAGGAGGCGCTGGCGGCCCTGGCGGTGGAGAGGGGAGAGGCGCTGCTTCTGGATAAGGATAGCCCCTTTGACCCCCGGCTGAGGAAGGCGATGGGGGGAGAGGTATCTTCGGCGCTCTGTGTGCCGTTGAAGGCTAAGGGCCGGGTCATTGGCGTGCTAAATCTCACCAAACTGGGTGGCCCTCCCTTCAGTGAGGTGGACATGGAGCTGGTTTCCATCCTCTGTGGGCAGGCAGCCATCGCCATCGAGAACGTGAGGCTTTATGCCACCCAGAAGCAACGCGCCCAAGAAATGGGCATGCTCCTCGACATCGCTAAGGTCACCACCTCCACTTTACACATGACAAAGGTGCTTAAGCTGTTAGCTCAACGGGCAGCCCGGGCATGCGGTGCCGACCGCTGCACTATCCTCCTGCTGGATGAAAAGGGGAAGACCCTAACCCCTGCTATGTCCCAATTCGCCTCCGGCAGGAAGGATAAAAGGATGTGGCGACTCTTTAAGGACATAAGCTATCCCAGGCCAGTGGCCGAAGTGCCAGAGGCTCAGCAGGTGCTCCAGGAGGGCCGTCCCCTCTTCATCCCTGACGCCCTCGCATCATCGCTGCCGCGGTATTGGATTGAGCCATTTAACGTTAAGAGCTTGTTGGTCGTGCCGCTGATAAGCAAAGGGCGTCCGATCGGCGTGATGGGGCTCGACCACATAGAGGAGGGGAAAGGATTTACTGCTGAGCAAGTGCGCCTGGCCTTGACCATTGGTGCGCAGGCGGCCATCGCCATCGAGAACGCCAAGCTCTTCGAGGAGACGCGCCAGCGGGCCATCCAGTTGCAGACCATCGAGGAAGTCGGGCGGAAGGCCTCCTCCATCCTCGACCTCGATGAGTTGCTCCCCTATGCGGCCAGGGCCATCCAGGAGAGCTTCGGCTATTATCACGTGGACATCTTCCTCGTAGACCAGGCTACAGGCTATGCCGTCTTCAAGGCCAGCAACGACCCTGCAGGGGGAAAGGTATGGAAAGAGCAAGGTCTACGTTTCAAGGTCGGCGAGGAGGGAATGATCGGCTGGGTAGCCCATACCGGCGAGCCCCTCTTAGCCAACGACGTCAGCCAGGAGCCCCATTACCTTCCGGATGAGCTGCTTCCGGAGACGAAATCCGAGCTGGTTGTGCCACTGAAGGTGGGGGAGCGGGTGGTGGGGGTGCTGGATGTGAACGGCGACAAGCTCAACGCTTTCGATGAGAAGGACATGTTCATCCTCCAGACCCTGGCTGGCCAGCTCGCCATCGCCATCGAAAACGCAAGGCTCTACGCCGAGGTCAACAGGCTGGCCATAACCGATGCCCTCACAGGGCTCTACAATCGGCGCTGGTTCGACATCCAACTGGATAAGGAATTCAACCGAGCCACCCGCTATGGCCATCCCCTGAGCTTGGCTATAGTGGAGGTGGATCACCTGAAGAAGATCAATGACACATGGGGACACCAGGTTGGGGACTTGGTTCTGCAGACCATCGCTCGGGTGCTTAAAGCTAATTCTAGACAGATGGATGTGATCTGCCGCTACGGAGGCGATGAGATAACCATCATCCTGCCCGAGACCGATAAGGAAGGGGCGCTGGGAGTTGGAGAGCGTTTGCGCGCTTTAATCGAGGCAGCCCCCATCGAGGGAAAGGAAGGGCAACGGATGGAAGGCGTCTCGGTAACGATAAGCTTGGGGGTGGCGACCTATCCCACCGATGCGGCCGACAAAGAGGAGCTGATTCGACACGCCGACCAAGCCTGCTATCTGGCAAAGCAATTGGGAAGGAATCGGGTTTGCAGCTGGTCGGAGTGCTCTGCTGCGGAACAGGGCTGAAACGAGAACTCTCTCCGTTTTCTGGCGGCAACGAGAACTCTCTCCGTTTTCTGGCGGAGTTCTGCATCCTTGCTGTTCATGCATGCTCCCATATTTCCCGGAGAGAGTTCTCGTTGGGAGTTCTGCACTTTTACCATTCATGCTTACTCTCGTATTCTTCGGAGAGAGTTTTCGTTATGTTGATAGGCGCATAGAAGCACAATAGAGTGCTCCCATATTTTCGTTGGTCAACTAAGCGGAGGGTCTTCAGGTTAAGGGCTTCATACTCTTTAGGGTGGATCTGGGCTATGGCCAGGCCATCCTTAGTGAGGATGGCTTTCTCATCCAAGGCCTGTAGAGTTTTCGCCCATAAACCCTTATACTGAGGCGGTGCTGTGTAAATTATGTCAAATTGGATATCGGCTTGCCTCCTAATGAACTTGAAGACGTCCTGACGGATCACCTTAGCCCTGTCGGCTAGGGCGGTTATCTCTAGGTTACGCTTGATGACCTTGACAGCCTTCCAGCTGGCCTCCACGAAGACCGCCCCCCTTGCCCCCCTGCTCAGGGCCTCGATGC
>CAYQVA010000130.1:0-5147 GCA_964420815.1 uncultured Anaerolineae bacterium | reverse complement strand
AGGCCATTGGTATGCGTAACATCATCGTTCATGGCTATCTTCACGTGGCATTGGAGCTTGTCCATCGCTCGTTACAAGAGAACTTGGGGGACATCGAGGAGTTCTGCCAATGCATAATGCGATATCTGGAGAGGGAGGTCTGAGAGGTGATTGTAGCCGAACAAAAACCCCTCGATGAGATTAAGAGGATGATCGCCGGCTGTAAGAGGATCTTGATCGTCGGCTGCGGGACCTGCACCACCGTCTGCTTCGCTGGGGGGGAGAAGGAGGTAGGGATACTCGCCTCAGAACTGCGGATGGCCCGCAAGCTCGACGGCGACCCCATCGAGACGATCGAACGCACCGTGCAGCGCCAGTGTGAATGGGAGTACCTCGATCCCCTGGCCGAGGAGATCGAGCAGGTAGATGCTATCCTCTCCATGGGGTGCGGCGTCGGCGTCCAGGCCCTTGCCGAGTGTTTCCCTAACAAAATTGTGCTGCCCGCTCTCAACACCAAGTTTCTGGGCCTTCCGGTGGAGCAAGGTGTCTGGAGCGAGCGTTGCGTTGGCTGTGGCGACTGCATCCTAGGCAAGACTGCCGGCATCTGCCCTATCACCCGCTGCTCCAAGGGCCTCCTCAATGGCCCCTGCGGCGGCTCCCAGAACGGCAAGTGTGAGATAGATCCCAGTGTGGAATGCGCCTGGCAGCTCATCTACGACCGCCTTAAAGCCCTGGGGCAGCTGGAGCTGATGGCAGAGATAATGCCCCCCAAGGACTGGTCCACCAGCCACCATGGTGGGCCGCGTAAGGTGGTAAGGGAAGATTTGCAGAGGGTTGCGTCGTAGGGCTCAGCCGGAGAGGTGAAAGGCATGGTCTCGATTCCGCTTCTGAAAAAATTTTATATCTTTGAAGGGCTGACCGAGGGCGAGCTGAGGAGGATAGCCCCTATCTGTCGGGAGGAGGTCTACGAGCCAGGGGAGGTGATCTTCAAGGAGGGTGAGGTGGCGAAGGACCTTTGCCTTGTCGTGGACGGGAAGGTCGCCTTGGAGATAGAGCTTCAACCCTGGCCCCACGCGCCGATAAGGCACACGACTGTTGATTTGGTAACCAGGGGCGAGACCTTCGGGTGGTCGGCCCTGGTGGAGCCTTACATCTTCACCCTCTCCGCGAAATGTGTGGAGAGGGCCAAGGTTATCGCCATAGACGGCTCCGAGCTGCGCCGTCTACTCGATACCGATTCCCACATCGGCTACAAGGTGATGGGGAAGCTATCCCATGTGGTCGCCTCCAGGCTCAGGGACACCAGGGCTAAGCTGATGGAGTTCCTGAGAGGGGAGGAGTTAGCCCACGAATATACGCCTGAAGAGGCCACTCTCATCCGAAGGGTCCATTATTTCATCAGCTTCAGGTGGATAGGTGTTGTCGCCTTGGTAGCCATGGCGTTATTTGCCAAATATATCCTCCATATTGGCGTCCCCCTCGCGCCGGTCTTCGGCATCGCGGCCATTGTCGCCCTTTATAACCTATTTTTCTGGTTCAAAGCGAGGGACCTAGCCCGCGAGAGCGCCTCCGCCATAGTTCCAAAAGCCAGAAGCGCCGTCCTTTTGCAGAGTATCATTGACTTGATGGCTCTAACTGCGCTCGTACATTTCACAGGGGGCGTGGAAAACCCCTTTATCTTCCTCTCCGTCTTCCACATCATAATCGTCAGCGTGCTGCTTTCCTACAAGACGGCCTATCAGGTAGCCACCCTAGCGCTCTTCCTTCTCTGTTCGCTGGTGGTTCTAGAGTGTGCTGGGGCCATCCCCCACATCCATCTGGAGGGATTCATAGCTCAGGAGCTTTGCCACAATAGGCTTTACCTCGCGGCCGTCCTCTCCGCCCTGGCGGGCACATTGTATGCTTCCACCTATGTAGCCACCTCCATCGCCGGGGAGCTGAGGAAGAGGCAGCGTGAGGTGGCCTCCCTGAAAGACCGCTGCCTGATAGACCTCGGAGCATTGGAGGAGGCTAACAAGAAGCTGATGGAGCTGGATAGGCTCCGAACCCACTTTTTGGCCATGGCCTCCCACGACTTGAAGGCTCCTCTCGCCGCCGTCCAGAGTTACCTGCAGGTCATACTCGGCGGCTTCGTCGGGGAGGTAAATGAGGCACAGCGCGACATGCTGGAGAGGAGCAGCATCAGGATCGAGGAGCTGCTGAAGCTGATCAACGACCTCCTGGACGCCACCCGCATCGAAGCCGGACAGATCGTGCAGGAGATGGAGGAGACCTCCCTGGCGGAGGTGGTGGAGGACGCCCTGGAGAACGTCCGTTCGTCGGCTGCGGAGAAGGGGCTGGAGCTTATAACGGACGTGCCCGAGGCGCTGCCGGAGATAATGGCCTCTCCACGCCGCTTGGTCCAGGTGCTCACCAACCTGCTGAACAACGCCGTCCAGTTCACCCCTTCCGGGGGGAGGATCACCCTCAGGGTGAGGGAGTTAGATGAGCACCTCCAGGTGGAGGTCATGGACACGGGCATCGGCATCTCCCCCGAGGACATGCCCAGGATATTCGAGGAGTTCTATCGGGGCAAGGATGTGGAGACGAAGGGCGCTGGGTTAGGGCTGGCCATCGCCAAGAAGATCGTCGAGGCCCATGGAGGGAAGATCTGGGCCGAGAGCCCATACCCTGAAAGCGAAAGAGGGAGTAAATTTACCTTCACGTTACCGAAAGAAGGAAGAAGATAGAAGGGAGAAGAAGGAGAATGAGGGATCCGTTGCTGAAGTATCCTGCCTATACAAAGGCTTTAGAATTCTACGATAACGTCGCTAAAGACACGGATTTGCTCATGAAGGATACAAGGGGGAGAGAAATAGCACGTCAGTTGATCCGCGCTGCAGGTTCGATAAGTGCAAACTTTGAGGAGGGCTACGGCAGGGCAACCACCGGAGAATTCGTTCGCTCCCTGAGGATCGCAATGGGTGAAGCTCGCGAAACCAAGGGGTGGTATCGGCGATCTAAGCGGTTTCTCCCTAAGGATTTGATCCTTACTCGGATGCAGGAAGCGGATGAAGTCATCGCTCTGCTCATATCGACAGTAAAGAAGATAGAGGAAAGAGGAAAGGGGGACCCGTCCTTCTCTCCTCTTTCTTCTCTCCTCCCTCCAAGGAGGTGATTATGAAAGCCGGAAGCAATCTGGAGAAGATTCTCGAAGCCGGCCACTTCGCCGTCACCGCCGAGCTTGGTCCTCCCAAGAGCGCAAGCCGGAGGGTCATCGAGAGGAAGGCTGAGCTGCTCAGGCTCTGCTGCGACGCGGTAAACGTCACCGACAACCAGACGGCCATCGTCAGGATGTCGAGCTGGGCCGCCTGCGTCATCCTCAAGCAGCAGGGCTTAGACCCGGTGCTGCAGATCGTCACCCGCGACCGGAACAGGCTGGCCATCCAAAGCGATGTGCTGGGGGCCGTGGCCCTGGGCGTCCAGAACATCCTCTGCCTCACCGGCGACCACCAGAGGCTCGGCGACCACCCCACCGCCAAAGGCGTCTACGACCTGGACTCCATCCAGCTCATCCAGACCCTGAAGAAGATGCGCGATGAGAAGAAGCTCCTGAGCGGGAGCGATATCCGGGGGGACGTGCCCATCTTCATCGGGGCGGCTTCCAACCCCTACGCCGACCCCTTCGAATACAGGGTGATAAGGCTGGCCAAGAAGGTGAAGGCTGGGGCCGATTTCATCCAGACCCAGGCCGTCTTCGACGTGGACCGGTTCAAGAAGTTTATGGAGATGGTGCGGGATATGGGGTTGGACGAAAAGATCCACATCCTCGCAGGGGTAATACCCACCAAATCGGCAGGCATGGCCCGCTACATGAGGGATTACGTGGCCGGCGTGGTCGTCCCCGACGAGATAGTGAGGCGGATGGAGGACGCCAAGGATGCCAAGGAGGAAGGGGTCAGGATATGCCTGGAGATCATCGAGCAATTGATAGAGATACCCGGCATCCACGGCATCCACATCATGGCCGTGGGCTGGGAGGACATAGTCCCGGAGATAGTGGAGAGGGCAAAGCTATTGCCCAGGCCGTTACTGTAGCTTAAGGAGGGGGGATATGGAGAAACAAGCGAAGCTCCTGTTGGTTGACGACGATCCAGACTTCATAAAATCCACAACCGTCATCCTGGAGAGTCAAGCCTACGAGGTTATCACCGCCAAAGATGGGTTAGAATGCCTGGAAAAGATAAAGGAAGACCCGCCTGACCTGATAATCCTGGACCTCCTCATGCCCAAGCTGGACGGCTTTGGCGTCGTCCGAGAGCTGAAGGAGAATCCCAGGTATGCCAAGTACGACGACATACCCATCCTGATCTTGACCGCCGTGCGGGAGGACGCCAGCCGCCGGCGCTACGAGCTGGAGACGGGCTTAGAGATGGATGTTGACGACTACGTGGAGAAGCCTGTGCAGCCAGCGGAGCTGCTGCATCGCGTAGGGAAGCTCTTGGAAAAGAAAAGAGAAGAAAGAAGATAGAGGAAAACTCTCTTCTCTTCCTAGAAAGGAGGCAGGTAATGGAGAGACAGCCCAGGATACTCATCATTGATGATGACCCCGATTTCGTGAAGGCCACCAAGGTAGTCCTGGAGAGCAGGGATTACGAGGTCCTGGCTGCCTACGACGGCCTGGAGGGGATAGAGAAGGTCAAGGAGGAAAGGCCCGACCTGATCATCCTGGACATCATAATGCCCAAGGAGGATGGATTTAAGGTCTGCGAGGCGCTGAAGGCCGACCCCGAGCTGACCAAAATCCCGGTCATAATACTGACCAGCCTCTCGCGGAGGTGGGGAGAAGTCACCTTCTCCGTGACTCAGGGGCTCATGTTGGAGGCTGAGGATTACATCGATAAACCAGTGACCCCTGAAGAGCTGCTCAAAAGGGTGGAAAAGCGCCTTAAGAGAAAAGGGACGAGTTAACGAGGCAATGAGGGAAAAGGTCTCCGTTGCCTTATCGCCTCGTTGACTCGTTGCCTTATTGACCCATTCAGGAGAGGAAGATGATCATCTCGGAACTAAAACCTATGGACGAAATCTTGAGCTACCTCGATGGTGAGAGGGAGGTCTTCCTAGTGGGCTGCAAAGGCTGTGCGGAGGCCTGCCAGACCGGGGGCGAGAAGCAGGTCTTGGAGATGAAA
>CAYQVA010000129.1:0-5195 GCA_964420815.1 uncultured Anaerolineae bacterium | reverse complement strand
GCTAATCATTGGCCTCAGTGCTTAAAGGTGGTGCGTATGGCGAAGAGGAGAATCGTCCTCATTGACGGCAATGCCCTGGTTCACCGCGCTTACCACGCCCTCCCCCCTCTCTCCACCAGCAAGGGTGAGCCGACCAACGCCGTCTTCGGCTTCACCTCCATGCTCCTCAAGGCCTTAGCCGACATCCAGCCCGAGTACATCGCTGTGGCCTTTGACGTGGGCAAGACCTTCCGCCACGAGGAGTATGAGGGCTACAAGGCCAACCGCCCCAAGATGTCCGAGGACCTGGCCAGCCAATTCGCGCGGGTCAAGGAGGTCATAAGGGCCTTCAACATCCCCATCTTCGAGGTGGAGGGCTATGAGGCCGACGACGTGTTAGGCACTCTGGCCAAGCAGGCGAGCGAGAAGGGGCTGGAGACGGTCATCGTCACCGGCGACACCGACACCTTCCAATTGATCGGCCCCGATGTCAAGGTTCTGACATCCCGCCGCCGCTTCTCCGACACGGTGATCTACGACGAGGAGCGGATACGCCAGCGCTACGGCCTCACGCCCAAGCAGTTGATTGACCTCAAGGGGCTCAGGGGCGACCCCTCAGACAACATACCCGGCATAAAGGGCATCGGCGATAAGACGGCCGCTCAGCTCCTCAAGGAGTTCGGCAGCATCGAGGAAATATATGCCCATTTTGATAAGATAAAGAACACGCGGGCCCGCAAGGCCCTGGCGGATAAAAAGGAACAAGCCCTCTTCAACAAGAGGCTGGTCACCATCGTCACCGATGTGCCTGTGGGCCTCGACCTATCGGCCTGTCGCCTCAGCGATTACGACCGCGATAGGGTGATGGCCCTCTTCAGGGAACTGGAGTTCAGTAGCCTGATTGACCGGTTGCCAGGGAGGCGAGGGCAAGTGCGCCAGATGGCGATGTTTGAGGTGCAGGAGCCAGAGGCCAGGGGCCAGGTGCGGGGGGACTATCGGGCTATCACTACAGAGGAGGAGCTGAGGGAGCTCGTGGCGAGGCTGTCAAAGGCCTCGGCCTTCGCCCTCGATGTGGAGGCCACGGATAGGGATGTCATGCTGGCCGACCTGGTGGGCATCGCTATCGCCTTGCGACCCGGCGAGGCCTATTACATCCCCCTGGGCCACGAACTAGAAGCTAGAAGCTGGAAGCTAGAAGCTAGCAACCAGCTTCCAGCTTCCAGCTTCCAGCTTAGCCTTGACTACGTCTTAGAGAAGCTTAAACCGATACTGGAGAATGCGAGGATCGGTAAGTACGCCCACAACGCGAAGTATGACCTCACCATCCTTGCTCGATACGGCGTTGCGGTCGAGGGCCTGGCCTTCGATACGATGGTGGCGGCTTACCTGCTTGACCCCTCGGGCCGGACGCTGAGCCTGAAGAAGCTAGCCTGGTCGAAGCTCGGCGTGGAGATGACACCCATTACCGACCTCATCGGCAAGGGGAAAAAACAGATCAGCATAGCCCATGTCCCGATTCCCACCGTGACTCAATATGCCGGTGCCGATGTGGATATGACCTACCGCCTGGTGGGGCTGCTGGAGTCTGATCTGCGAGAGAAAGAACTCTGGGACCTCTTCAGCGAGGTGGAGATGCCACTCATCCCTGTCCTGATGGATATGGAGATGACAGGGGTGGCCCTCGACGTTGATTTCCTGAAGGAGATGTCTCGCGACCTTTATCAACAGATAGTTGCCCTGGAGGAGGAGATCTACAAAGCAGCGGGGCACAGGTTCAATATAAACTCCACCCAGCAGTTGGGCGTCGTCCTCTTCGAGGAGCTGGGGCTGCCGGTGATAAGGAGGACGAAGACCGGCTACTCCACTGCCGCCGATGTCCTGGAGGAGCTGCGCGGAGCCCATCCTATCATTGACCTCATCCTGGAGTATCGTCAGTTGACCAAGCTCAAGTCCACCTACGTTGATGCCCTGCCCCTTTTGGTCAACCCCAGGACGGGTCGGGTGCACACCTCATACAACCAAACGGGCACGGTTACCGGTCGCATCTCCTCCTCCGACCCAAATCTGCAGAACATCCCCATCCGAACCGAGCTGGGGCGCAAGGTCCGCCGCGCCTTTATCGCTGGGGAGGGGAATCTGCTCCTCTCCGCCGACTACTCCCAGGTGGAGCTGAGGATCCTGGCTCACATCTCCCAAGACGAGGGGCTGCTGGCCGCCTTCCGGCGCGGTGAGGACATCCATGCCAGCACGGCGGCGACCCTCTTCAATGTGCCCATCGAGGAGGTGACCCCGGCCATGCGCCGGGTGGCCAAGACGACCAACTTTGGTGTAACTTACGGCATGAGCGGATATGGATTGGCCCAGCGCACGGACCTATCCCAGGAAGAGGCGAATAAATTCATCGCCAACTACTTCGCCAAATACCCTGGCGTCAAGGCCTATGTGGAGGGGACGAAGCGGAAGGCAAGGGAGGTCGGCTATGTCTCGACCCTATTGGGGCGGCGGCGCTACTTCCCCGAGCTACAGAGGCCCAAGGTCCCCGGTGCCTTGAGGCGTGCCGCCGAGCGGGAGGCCATTAACATGCGTATTCAGGGCACCGCCGCCGACATCATCAAGCTGGCGATGATCCGTTTACACAAAGCTATTCGCGAGCGGAGCCCGAAAAGCCGCATGATCCTCCAGGTCCACGACGAATTAGTTCTGGAGGTGCCGAGGGATGAGATCGAGGAGGTGAGGCCGATGGTGAAGTCTATCATGGAGGGAGCTTTCGAGCTGGACGCGCCGCTGAAAGTGGATATGAAGGTGGGAGAAAACTGGTTGGAGATGAATTAAACTAGAAACCGAAGCGATGGTATGATTCATCCAAGCAAAGGCCAACGGTATCCAGTGTGCCTTGAAGGGGAGATGACCGCTGTGGTCAAGGATAGAATCGCTAAGCTGATTCAGGAGGCGATCGAGGCCGCTCAGAGGGAGGGCGACCTGCCGCCCTTCGCCATCCCCAAGGTCCCCCTGGAACATCCGCAACGAGCCGAGTATGGCGATTACGCCACCAGCCTGCCCCTGAAACTGGCTCGCGAGGCACACCTGCCCCCCATCAAGATCGCCGAGGCCATCGCCCGCCACATCCCCCCTGCCGAATTCCTGGCCAGAGTCGAGCCCGCCCCGCCGGGCTTCGTTAATTTCACCCTGAGCGATGAGTGGCTGGCCCAGCAGGTAGAGGCGATTTTGGCTGCTGGCGAAGCCTATGGAAACACTGATCTGGGCAAAGGGAAACGAGTGCAGGTCGAGTTCGTCAGCGCCAACCCCACTGGCCCCCTCACCGTTGGCTCCGGGCGCAATGCTGTCATCGGCGATACCTTGGCCAATGTCCTCTCAGCCGCTGGCTACGACGTCCAGCGCGAGTACTACGTCAACGACCGGGGCACGCAGGTGGAGCTCTTCAACGAAACCCTCTACGCCCGCTATGCCCAGGCCTTAGGTGTGGATGAGGAGATACCGGAGCGGGGCTACCGGGGAGCCTACATGGTGGAGATGGGGCGGGAAATCGCCGCGGAGGAGGGCGACAGGTTCCTCAAGATGCCAAGAGCCGAGGCCATTGCCGCCATCGGCGAGATCGGGCTGAAAAAGGTGCTCCAGGGAATCAGGGACGACCTGGAGGCGATGGGCGTCCATTACGACAACTGGTTCTCGGAGCGAAGCCTCTACAATGGCACCTTCGATAAGGTGATGGCCATCCTGCGCCAGGGAGGTTACATCGTTGAGCGGGAGGGAGCCATCTGGTTCGCTTCCACGGAGCTGGGCGAGGATAAGGACAACGTCCTCGTGCGCTCCGATGGGGAGCCCGGCTACTTCGCCTCCGACATTGCCTATCACTACAACAAGTTTGTGGAACGGGGCTTCGATCGGGTGATTGACGTCTGGGGTGCAGACCACCAGGGGCACGTCCCACGCATGAAGGCCATGATGCGTGCCCTGGGCCTGGATCCGGAGAGGCTGACCCTCATCATCTACCAACTGGTCACCCTGAAGCGGGGCGGGGAGGTCGTGCGCCTTTCCAAGCGAACGGGGGACATCATCACCCTGCGCGAGGTGTTGGACGAGGTGGGGAGCGATGCAGTGCGCTTCTTCCTCCTCTCCCGTTCCGCCGAGAGCCAGATGGACTTCGACCTGGAGCTGGCCAAGGAGCAATCGGCGGAGAACCCGGTTTACTATGTCCAGTACGCCCACGCCCGCATCGCCAGCATCCTGCGCTATGCTGGCGACCTCGATTACAGCGACGGCGATGTCTCCCTCCTGAGGAGCGAGCCGGAGCTGACCTTGATCCGCAAGATGCTGCTCCTGCCGGAGGTTGTGGAGCTGGCTGCGACAAGTCTAGCGCCTCACCACCTGACCTATTATGCCCAGGACCTGGCCAGCGCCTTCCATTGCTTCTACCGGGATTGTCGTGTCGTCTCCTCCGATCCGGCGGACGCTGAGCTGACCAAGGCCCGCCTCAAGCTAGTCTCGGCCGCCAAGATCGTCTTAGCCAAAACCTTGAAGCTCATGGGCATGAGCGCCCCGGAGAGGATGTGATAGGGTTTATACATCCGCGCAGTCCGATAAGCAAGGCTCTTTGACAGGCGTCAAAATGTACGCTATAATGAGATCGGATCATCCAAGAGGGTTTGTAGTGATGGATTCTCTATTGGAAGATGTGGAGAATGAGCTGAAGCTAAGGGGTTATTCTCTGCGCACTCGCAAAGCCTACCTGCACCACATCAGACGCTTTGTCGAGCATGTTGGGCGCCCTCTGCGTCAATTGAGCGCCCAGGAGATCGAGGGGTATTTCCTGGCGTTAGCGGGGGGAAGAGGGTGAGGATCAGGAGGTAAAGGAGCTGTCGCGTGCCTATCGCAACCAGGCGGTGAGCGCCATAAAGTTCTTATACAAGGCGGCTAAACGCTTGAGTCTGATTCCGGTGGGATCATTGGGTGTCGTGCTTAGAGCTTACCGCGTGGGACACATCCCGCTGGCTGAGGCAGAGCGCCGTATTGTAGAGCTCTACGATGTGAGTAGCCTTTTCGTCACCCGAGCCATTGTAGAGTTGGCTATTGAACAGCTGCATGTCTATGCCAATCAAAGCTCCTGGCAGAGCGGAGGAGCGGGCGAACTTCGTTTAACACGCCGTTAGGCGCAATGCCAAGCCTAACAAGAATTATGTGAGGTGAGAGAAGATGGC
>CAYQVA010000128.1:0-5215 GCA_964420815.1 uncultured Anaerolineae bacterium | reverse complement strand
AGGGGTGGAAAAACAAGGAGCTGGAGGCCGTGGGCGTGCTCTCAAGGAGGGTCTGTGCAGTCATCGCCCTGGCGGGCAGGAGCCGGCTGGAGGAGGTGCCTAAGGAAGAGAGGACGGAGGCCAGGGAGACGGCGCTGGCAATGGCTATAGAGGTAGATGGAGCGACGGATGGAAGATGGAGGCTGGAGGAGTGGGTGAGAGGGCTGGTCAACGGATAGGTAACGGATTAACGGATGGAGCGGATGGCATCCGTTAATCCGTTAGGCCAAAGGCCATCCGTTGGGAGGAGAGGGCCTGCCAACGGATAAATAGCGGATTAACGGACGGGGTGGATGGCAATGCGGCATCCGTTAATCCGTTAGGCCGAAGGCCATTCGTTGACAGGTTATAAATGCAACAAGTGGGAGGAGGCAGAAAGTGGACATCAAAGGGAGGGTCGCCGAGGGCCTGGGAGGGCTGGAGAAGTTGATGAAGGGCATCCCAGGTTACAGGGGCTACAAGGAGAAGGAGGTGCGCCGTGAGGCCGACAAGCTGCTCCGCATGCACCTGGCCCGCCAGTTTGAGGAGCAGCGGGGCCGGTTGAGTGAGGTCCAGGTGCAATTGACCGACAAAGGGCAGCTAGCTGCTGTGGCGACGCTGGAGAGGGCCATGATGAAGCTGCAGCTTCTCATTGACCGCCTCAAGACAGCCAGCTACGGCTATGCCGGTTGGTTCGACGCCGTCAAGGTAGGCGAGAAGGAGCTGGATACCCTCTACGCCTTCGACAACGCCTTGGCCGATGGGGTTGCCCAGGTGGCCAAGGCGATAGATGGGCTGGCCGCTGCGGCGACGAAGGACGAGGACCCGACCGCCATGGCCAACGATTTAGTCGCTACGTTAGAGCAAATCAATGGGACCTTCAGTAAGAGGCAGGATGTGATACTACAAGCGTCTTAGCGCCTAAGCGCCGTAGCGTCCAAGCGTCCGGATGGGGCATCGCTAAGGCGCTGGGACGCTAACCCGCTAAGACGCTGATATAAGAGGAGGATAACTATGCCACGTATATTCGACATTATCGAGGTCGCCGATCAGGGGGAGAGGGAGATGGTCCGCCGGGTGCCGGAGCAGGGCTCAGGCGACTTCCGCATCGGCTCCCAGCTCATCGTGCGGGAGTCCCAGGCGGCCGTCTTCTTCCGGGACGGCAAGGCGCTGGACACCTTCGGGCCTGGCCGCCACACTATCACCACAGCCAACATCCCGCTTCTGGTCAGCTTGCTGGGGGTGGCCTTCAGGGGCGAGACGCCCTTTAAGGCCGAGGTGTACTTCGTCAACATGCGGGAGATGCTGGAGATGAAGTGGGGCACGCCTGAGGCTATCGCCTTGCACGACAAGGACCTGGGGATGGTGCGCCTGCGCGCCTTCGGCACCTACTCCATGCAGGTCGCTGACCCGCAGCTCTTCGTCAACAAGATCGTCGGCGTCCAGGGCATCTACCGCACCGGCCAGATCGAGAACTTCCTGCGGGGCATCATCGTGGCCAAGCTGACTGACCTGCTGGGCGAGACCAAGGCCGGGCTCTTCGGCCTGCCAGCCCTCTTCGAGGAGATAGGGGGTGCCACTAAGGCCAAAGTGCAGGATGACTTCAGAGCCCTGGGCATCGACCTCAGAAGCCTCTACATCAGTTCCATCAGCCCCACAGAGGAGACCCAGAGGGCCATTGACGAGCGGGCGGCCATGGGCGCCATCGGCGACATGCGAGCCTACATGCAGTATAAGGCAGCCATGGCTCTATCACAGGCAGCCAGTGCCGGCGGCGCGACTGCGGTCGGGGGTGCGACCCAGACAGGGATGGGTTTGGGCGCCGGCGTGGGCTTGGGGGCCATGATGGCTCAGATGATGGCCCAGGCCATGCAGCCGACGGCTCCGACGACCATGACCTGTCCCAAGTGTGGAGCCAAGATACCAGCGAATTCCAAGTTCTGTAATCAGTGCGGGGCTAAGATCGGTGGGACAAGCTGCCCCCAGTGTGGAGCTGAGGTGCCAGCAGGGTCGAAGTTCTGCCCCAATTGTGGGACGAAGATCGGGTAGGAAAAGAGGGGAACTAAAGGAACTGAGGGGTCTAGAGGGGATATGCCGCGAGTTAATGGCCGTGCCAACGATGAACTCCGAGCGGTGCGCATCACCCCGGGCTACCTCGATTACGCCGAGGGTTCGGCGCTGATAGAGGTAGGGGGGACGCGGGTCATCTGCGCCGTGAGCGTGGAGGAGAGGGTACCCTCCTTCCTCCAGGGCACGGGTCGGGGGTGGGTCACGGCCGAGTACGCCATGCTACCCCGTTCAACACAGGTGCGGACCCCCCGTGAGACCATGGGCCTCAGGGGGCGGACGCAGGAAATCCGCCGCTTCATCGGGCGCTCGCTCAGGGCCGCCGTTAACCTGGAAGCCCTGGGGGAACGAACCTTAATCGTGGATTGTGATGTCCTCCAGGCCGATGGAGGGACACGCACCGCCTCCGTCACCGGGGGCTATGTGGCTCTGGCCATAGCTCTAGACAAGCTGATCCGAGGCGGCCTCCTGCCTGCTGGGGTATTGAGGACGGCCATCGCCGCAGTCAGTGTGGGGCTGGTGAATGGCGAAGCCCTCCTCGACCTCTGCTACGAGGAGGACTCCCAGGCGGAGGTGGACTTCAATGTGGTCATGACCGCCGAGGGCCAGTTCGTTGAGATCCAGGGCACGGCTGAGAAACAGCCTTTCCCTCGGGAGGTCGTGAATCGCCTGCTGAACCTGGCGGAGAAGGGGATTAAAGAGCTGCTGGAAGTGCAGAAGGAGGCATTACGAGCTGTAAGGCGACCGTAGGTCAAGTGACGAATAGCCTTACCCCTTTCCTTGATTAACCTAATTTAGTACCAGGTCTCAAGTTGAGGAGCTCGAGCGCCTCTTGAGGTGCCATTTTGGGGAAACCCCTCGGTTGGATCCCCCTGATCAGGATAGCGCCCCCGTTGGCCGCCACCAACATGCCTTCCGGAGTGACCTCCACTATCTCCCCCGGGGCTTTGCCTTCCTGGGCAGGCAGCAAACGCGAATCGAAGACCTTGAAGGGTTGGCCATCAATCTCGGTTGTGGCGCCCGGTCGGGGGTCGGTCCCTCGAATCAGGTTGTAGACCTGCTGCGCCGGCTGGGCCCAGTCAATGATCACATCTATTTCCGGTCGCGCATCTCAGTTAAACATCGCCTCAAATTCTTCGCCCTCGAGCGTCTCCTTCTCGATCAGACGTTCGGCGATCTCCACCAGCTTGTCCTTGTGGGCCTTCAGTATCTCCATAGCCCTGTCGTAGGCCTGGGTGATGATGTTGCGGACCTCCTGGTCGATCTGGTAGGCGATCTGTTCGCTGTAGTTGCGTTGCTCCCCGATCTCCTTGCCGAGGAAGACCAGCTCCTCCTTATGGCCATAGGTCAAGGGACCTAGCTTCTCGCTCATCCCATATTCGCAGACCATCTTCCGGGCCAGCCTAGTGGCCTGTTCCAGGTCGCTGCCAGCGCCGGTAGTGACATCGCCGAAGATCAGCTCCTCAGCGGCCCGCCCGGCCAGGAGGCCGCTCAGCTCATCCATGAACTTGGCGCGGGGTTGGAGGTAGCGGTCGCTCTCAGGCATGTGGAGGGTATAGCCCAGGGCCATGCCGCGCGACATGATGGAGACCTTATGCACGGGGTCGCAGTGGGGGAGCATCTTTATCACCAGGGCATGGCCCGCCTCGTGATAGGCGATGATCCTCTTCTCCTCCTCGCTGATCAGCCGGCTCTTCCTCTCCGGGCCGGCGATGACCCTCTCTATCGCCTCCTCGAGCTCGGCCATGCCGATGGTCTTCTTGTTGCGCCGGGCGGCCAGGATGGCCGCCTCATTGACCATGTTCTCGATGTCGGCGCCGGTGAAGCCAGGCGTCTGTTTAGCCAGTCTCATCAGGTCTACGTCTTTGTCCAAGGGCTTGCCCCTAGTATGAACCTCCAGGATGGCTTTGCGCCCGTTCATGTCGGGTATATCCAGCACCACCCGGCGGTCGAAGCGGCCGGGGCGCAGGAGGGCGGGGTCGAGAATGTCCGGCCTATTAGTCGCAGCGATGACTATAATGTTGGTATCAGTGTCGAAGCCGTCCATCTCCACCAGGATCTGGTTGAGGGTCTGCTCCCGCTCGTCGTGGCTGCCGCCCAGGCCGGCGCCGCGGTGTCGGCCGACGGCATCAATCTCGTCAATGAAGACGATGCAGGGGACATTACGCTTTGCCTGATTGAAGAGATCCCGCACGCGGCTGGCTCCCACACCGACGAACATCTCCACGAACTCGGAGCCGCTGATGCTGAAGAAGGGCACCCCTGCTTCCCCCGCCACGGCGCGGGCCATGAGGGTCTTCCCCGTGCCCGGCGCGCCCACCAGAAGCACCCCTTTGGGGATGCGCGCCCCCAGGGCGGTGAACCGGCTGGGGTCCTTGAGGAACTCAACCACCTCCTGCAGCTCCTCCTTGGCCTCATCCACGCCGGCCACATCGTCGAAGGTGACCGTCGGTTTATCGCCGGTGAAGAGCCTGGCACGGCTCCTGCCGAAGGAGAGGGCCTGGCTGTTGCTGCTTTGGGCCTGGCGCATCATGAGGAGCAACAGGCCCCCGACGAATATGGCGGGCAATAGCCCACTTAATAAGCCAAGCCAATTCCCCCATTCGCTGGGGCCCTCTATCTCGAACCTGATCTCCTCTATCTTCTCCTCGCTGACTCCCAGGTCGCGCAGCGTCTCCACGATGCCCACGTTACGCTCCTTGCGGGAGGTGGCCTTCGTCCTATCCACGCGCTCGATCGTCAGGTCATCGCCGGAGACGGTGATCTTCCTTATCCGCCCCTCTTTCGCCTCGCTGGCTACTTGGTCAATGGAGATCGAGGGGAGGGGCTCCCGTGAGGGGGAGAGGATGGTGAAGAGAACGACCGCGGCGGCGACCGCTATGAGGAGCCACATGAACCCGCCTTTAAACCACCCTGAGCCCACTTTTCCCTCCGCCTTCTATTATACCACAAATCACGGGAAATGCCAATCACATTTTACACCAATTCTCGACATTGTGCAACTATGAGATGGCATCCCAGGGCTTTTCAAAGTTCTAACGATAATGGCATGGTAAGGGCTATCAGGATGCGCCCTGGGCACTCTGCGAAGGCTCGCCAGGCATCAGGAACATACCGGTAGCCCAGATGG
>CAYQVA010000127.1:0-5233 GCA_964420815.1 uncultured Anaerolineae bacterium | reverse complement strand
GCAGAACCCATGAACCGTCTATAACTTTACCCATCGGTTATTCGCGCTAACCAAGTTTGCAAGCTGGCAAGTTGGCAAGTTGGCAAGTTTCTCCACTGCTTACCTGCCACTTGCCTACTTGCCACTTGCTCACTTGCCACTTGCTCACTTGCCACTTGCCCACTTGCCACTTGCCCACTTGCCACTTGCTCACTTGCTCACTTTCTCCCGCCAATACTCCAGTACATCGCGCAGGCTTTGCTCGATGGGAATCTGCGGTCGCCACCCCGTCTGCTCTCTGATCTTCGAGCAGTCGCTGACCACGATCGGCACATCTGAGGGTCGCAGGCGCGCGGGATCCTGCTCGACCTCCAGAGGGATGGTGCTCATCCCTAACAGCCTATCCAGCAATTCTCGAATGCTAAAGGCCCGCTCCGCCCCCAGATTGTAGACCTCACCTGGCTCGCCGCGGGTGAGGGCCAAATAATACCCCCGCACGATGTCGCGCACGTCGCTGAAGTCGCGCTTCGCCTCCAGGTTGCCCACCCATATGACAGGCCGTCTCAATCCCAGCTCAGCCTCAGCGATCTGCTTGGCGAAGTCTGCGGCGACGAAGGCCTCGCTCTGCCGGGGGCCGATGTGGTTGAAAGGGCGCACCCTGACGATGGGCAGCTTGTGGCTGACATGGTATTGATAGCCCAGCATGTCTTGGGCGATCTTGCTTACGGCATAGGGGCTATAGGGGCGCAAGGGGGCATCCTCGCTGATGGGCAGCTCGTCCTCGCTCACCAGGCCATACTCATCGGCCGAGCCAACAATCAGTATCCTCGCCTTGATCCCCAGGGCCACCACCGCTTCAAAGATGTTGACTGTGGCGCGGATGTTGTTCTCCAGCGTTCCCCAGGGGTCGCGCCAGGAGAGGGGGACGAAGGCCTGCGCCGCCAGGTGGAAGATGTAATCGGGGCTCGCCTGCGCGAGGATGTCCTGCACCGAATCGGCATCGCGGAGGTCGCCCCGAAAGAGGGTGAGCCTATCCCGCAGGTGGGC
Source organism: uncultured Anaerolineae bacterium (assembly GCA_964420815.1). GTDB lineage: Bacteria > Chloroflexota > Anaerolineae > CAYQVA01 > CAYQVA01 > CAYQVA01. The sequence continues at coordinate 4,207 of CAYQVA010000127.1, read as the reverse complement.
GATGTTCTTGTCCCTTTTGTGGATGATGCCGGAGACCTCCAACCCGGTGTGGGCGAGAAGGTATTCGGCCAGGTGGCTTCCGGCGAAGCCAGCGATACCCGTGATCAGCGCCTTGTCTCTCATAGCAAAGAGGGTAAAATCGGTAGATTAGGTAAACTAGTTTACCAATCTACCTCTCTATGTCCCCGCCTCCCACGACCTCAGATACCTCTCCTGCTCCGGCGTCAGGGCATCTATCTCGATGCCCATAGCCTCCAGCTTCAGGCGGGCGACCTCGCGATCCAGCTCCTCTGGGACAGGGTAGACCCTTCTTTCCAGCCAGTCGCCGTTTTTGACTAGGTACTCGACGCTGAGGGCCTGGTTGGCGAAGCTCATGTCCATCACCGCGCTGGGATGCCCCTCGGCGCAGGCCAGGTTCACCAGCCTCCCCTCGCCCAGCAGGTTGAGACGCCGCCCGTCGGGGAGGACGTACTCCTCGACGCCCTCCCGCACGCGGCGTTTCTCCACGGCCATCTCCTCCAGGGCCTCGATATTTATCTCCACGTTGAAGTGGCCGGAGTTGGCCAGTATGGCCCCGTCCTTCATCACCTCGAAGTGCTGGCGGTCAATCACATTGATGTCGCCGGTGGAGGTGACGAGGATGTCGCCGATGCGCGCCGCCTCCAGCATGGGCATCACCCGGAAGCCGTCCATAACCGCTTCCAGCGCCCGCAGGGGGTCAACCTCGGTGACCACGACGTTGGCCCCCATGCCGCGGGCCCGCATGGCGATGCCCCTGGCACACCAGCCGTAGCCGGCCACGACGAAGGTCTTGCCCGCCAAGAGGACGTTGGTGGCCCGCACAATTCCGTCCAACGTGGACTGGCCGGTGCCGTAGCGGTTATCGAAGAGATACTTGGTGTGGGCATCGTTGACGGCGATGATGGGATAGCGCAGCGCCCCGTCGGCGGCCATGGCCCGCAGGCGGATAACGCCGGTGGTGGTCTCCTCCGTCCCGCCGATGACGCCTTCGATAAGCTCAGTGCGCTCCTTGTGCAGGGTGGAGACCAGGTCGGCCCCGTCGTCGAGGGTGATGTGGGGCCGATGGTCGAGGGCGGCGTTGACGTGGCGGTAGTAGGTCTCCCTGTCCTCGCCGCGGCGGGCGAAGACGGGCACGCCCAGCTCGGCCACCAGCCAGGCGGCGACCTCATCCTGAGTTGAGAGGGGATTGGAGGCGCAAAGAACCAGGTCGGCCCCTCCGGTCGCCAGGGTTCGGGCCAGGTTGGCCGTCTCCGAGGTGATGTGGAGGCAGCCTGAGAGCCTCACCCCTTCAAGCGGCCTCTCCCTCTCGAACCTCTCCCTGATGAGCCTGAGCACGGGCATCTCCCTCTCCGCCCATTCCACCCTCTCTCGCCCCCTGGCGGCCAGGGAGAGGTCTTTGACATCATAACTATCCCCAGTCATCTTTTCTCCTTTCACCATCCTCGCCTTATCAACAACCCTCAGCTTTCTGCTAACAATCCCAGCTTAGCCCGTATAAAGTGGCGCACCTTCTTCTGACACGCTTGCTCGCCACCGCGCTTACTCGCTTAAGGTAGGAGTTCACATCTAAGGCGAGCAAGCGTGTCATCATCGCTGCCACCGCCTCGCGAGCCTCGTTAGAGGATAACCTTCTCCGGGTCGAAGGCCTCCACGATGCGCCTTGTCACCTCCTGCAATAGCTCCTCAGTTACTGGCCGAAAGCCGGTCGAAGTTGCCATCTTCACTTGGGTCATCAGCCTTTGCCTCCTCCCCCCTTGCACAGACTAATTATACCATGACATAAGGCAATGTCAATGATTCAAAACCACTTCCCAACTAGACTATCAAAATTACCATCCTCCTTCATTATTGCCAACGCCTCGTTTATTCTTTTCAACAATATGCGGCTCTCGGGCCGCACAGCGATGACGTAGGGCTCATCGGTCAAGGGCTCACCGGCGATCTTCACGCCGCCCTCAGTCCTGATGAAGCTGTAGACGGAGACGGCATCGGCGATGACGACCTCGACCTCGCCATCCTTTAAAGCTCGTAGCGCCTCTTCAGAGGTGTCGTAGAGCGCAAGCTCCATCCCCTCGATCCTCTCTGCGAGGCGCCTCACCACCATATCCGCCGTCGAACCCCACTCCACTCCCACTCTCTTGTCCTTCAAGTCGTTCTCATCATCAATCTCTCGCTCATCATCGCGCACGACCAGCACCTGTCCGGCGTTGAAGTAGGAATGGGAATAGGCGACGTCCTTGGTCATCATTGGGTCATAGGGTAGGGCGGAGATGATGGCATCGCACTTCCCACTCTTGAGGGCATCGTAGAGGCCATCGAAGCCGATGTTGGCGAACTCGACTTCAACGCCCAGGCGCCGCCCTATCTCCTGCGCCAGGTCCACATCGAATCCAACGATCCGGCCATCCTTGTCAACGTATTCGAAGGGAGGCCAACTGGCGTCCAACCCCACGCGCATCACCCCTTCCCGCTGGATGCGGGCCCAGGTCTCATCTTGCCCTCCCGGCCCGGCGAGCAAACGGAGCGACGCCACTGCGATCAAGATGATTAGGATGAGCCCGATGATGCAAGCCGCAAGCCTCCTCAGCCCCCTCATTTCCCTCATTCCCTTTCAATCCCCTTCAAGCGCGTATCTTTGCACTTCCAAGTAAATCGGCTTGGGCACGAAATCGGTCGTCACGAAGGTGAAGTAGTCCTTATAAGTGTGGGTTGCCCGGGGAAGGCGAAAGGCCCACAGGCAGACCGCCTCGCACCAATCCCATTCCTCAAGGGCCTTCTTGTAGGCGTGGATGGTATACTCGATCCGCTGTCCAGGTCGCACCGCCTTTGTCCAGCGAGGGTGGTCGTTCCAGCCACCCTCGGTGATAATGCACTTCTTATGGCCATCGCCGTTGCGAACCATCACTTGATAGATGAGCTCGGCGCGAGCGAAGTTGACCTTATCCACAGCAGGCGGATCGTCAGGTGGAAATGTCCAGCCATAAGCGTGGATGGCCATCATGTCGAAATAATCCTTTGCGCCGGCATCGTACATGCGCTGGAGGTACTCCAGGTCACTCATGCCCCACTCGCTCCCCTCCGGTGCCAGGGTGGGGGCCAGGCCAGCGGCCAGGATCAGGGCCTCGGGGTTCGCCTCCTTGGCGCGCGTGTAAGCGACCCTCAGCAACCGGGTGTAGCCCTCCGGGTCCACGGGGCGGTAGCCCCATTCGAAGCTGATGTTCGGCTCGTTCCAGATGACGAAGTGCCTCACTCGCCCCTTGAAATGCTCGACGAAGGCGTAGACGAAGTCGCCGAAGTCATCGTAGTGCTCCTCGTCGAGGTAGCGGGGGGTCGTCCCCTCCGGCCTGGCCCACTGGGGGACGAAGTCCAGGCGGGCGATGACCGTCAGCCCCTGTCGGAGGGCGTGGTTGACAACTATATCGGGATGCGTCCAGTCGAAATGTCCCTTTCTGGGCTCATAATAACCCCAGGGGAAGTACTCCACGATCCAGGGAGCGCCCATCTCCCGCACCATCTCCAGGGTACGCTTGATCTTCCACTCTTCCACCTCGTCGGTGAGGCGGGTGTGAATGCCCATCTTGGGGTTGATGGTCTCGACGTGCTGCTGTGGCCCCAAGGTGACGAAGCGCTGGGAGGGCCTTCCCATAGTGAGCAACAGTAAGACCATGATCAAGGCCAGCTTCGCTATCCTTCTCACATTGCCTGGGTTAATTGATTTCATTTAATACAGCGTGCGGAGACCCACAAATGTGGTCTCCGCTAGTCAAAGCGCCTAGTGGAAGGCAGGGCTCAGTCGTCTCCGATGGCAGCAGTTTCCGTCAATCCAGCGGGCTGCGAACTGCCATTGCGCCGCGGTTGAGGATGTGGGTGTAGATCATCGTTGTCCGCACATCTTTGTGCCCGAGCAATTCCTGCACGGTGCGGATGTCGTAGCCGGCCTCCAGGAGGTGGGTGGCGAAGGAATGGCGGAGGGTGTGAGGGGGAGACGGGCTTGGGGATTCCGGCGGCGCGGGCGGCTTTCCGGATGGCCCTCTTCGGCGGTGGGGTATTTGCGGGCCAGGGCATCGGGGAGGTAGACGGCGCCGTAGCCCTGGGCCAGGTCGTGCTCATGCAGGCGCTTGACCTGCTGGAGGTGTTTTTGGAGAGGTTTAACCAGAGATTGGGGCAGGATGGTGATGCGGTCCTT